>NZ_AP019700.1:0-255000 GCF_006738645.1 Stella humosa
TCGGCGACGGCTTCGAAGGCCCCCCCGACTCCGAGCGCCATCGCGGGCGCATCACCGGATGGAAAGCCGCCGGCCTGCCCTGGACCCAGGAGTAGGCCGCATGCTGGATCGCGACGACAGCGCCGTGCAGGCGCAATGGGCGCGTGTTCGTGGGCGCCTGCGCGAGGAATTCGGCGAGGCGGCCTTCCGCACCTGGCTGAAGCCGCTGACGCTGAAGGAAGCGAAGGCGGGCGTCGTCCGCCTGGCCGTACCGACCCGCTTCATGCGCGACTGGGTGCAGGCCAACTACATCGACCGCCTGCGCATCCTGTGGTCGGGCGAGAACGCCGCCATGCGCACGATCGAGATCGCGATCGAAAGCACGCTGGCGCGCAGCCCCTCGGTCGAAGTCGTGGCCGCCGCGGCGGAAGTTCCGGCCGAGCCGCCCGAGGTTGGTGGCGAGGAAATGCCGGTCGACCGCGGCGACTTCGCCGGCCGTCTCGACCCGCGCTTCACCTTCGAGAACTTCGTCGTCGGCAAGCCGAACGAACTGGCCCACGCCGCCGCCCGCCGGGTGGCAGAGGCGTCGGCCGTGCCGTTCAATCCGCTCTTCCTCTATGGCAGCGTCGGGCTCGGCAAGACCCACCTCATGCACGCGATCGCCTGGCACGTCCGCCGGCGCGAGCCGCAGAAGCGGGTCATCTACCTTTCGGCCGAGAAGTTCATGTTCCAGTTCGTGAAGGCCGTCCGCTACAAGGACACCATGGCCTTCAAGGAGCAGTTCCGCTCCGTCGACCTGCTGATGATCGACGACGTGCAGTTCCTCTGCGGCAAGGACTCGACCCAGGAAGAGTTCTTCTACACCTTCAACGCGCTGGTCGATCAGAACCGGCAGATCGTCATCTCCGCCGACAAGTCGCCGTCCGACCTGGAAGGGCTGGAAGAGCGCATGCGCTCGCGACTCGGCTGGGGCCTCGTCGCCGACATCCATCCGACCACCTATGAGCTCCGCCTGGGCATCCTCCAGACCAAGGCCGAGCAGCTCGGCATCTCGGTGCCGATCAAGGTGGTGGAGTTCCTGGCCCACAAGATCACCTCGAACGTCCGCGAGCTGGAAGGTGCCTTGAACCGCATCTCGGCCCACGCCTCGCTGGTCGGGCGCCCGGTCACGATCGAGACCGCGCAGGAGGTGCTGCACGACCTGCTGCGGGCCAACGACCGCCGGATCACCATCGAGGAGATCCAGAAGCGCGTGGCCGAGCATTTCAGCATCCGCATGGCCGACATGCATTCCGCCCGGCGCGCGCGCGCCGTCGCCCGGCCGCGCCAGGTCGCCATGTACCTGTGCAAGCAGCTGACGCCGCGCTCGCTGCCCGAGATCGGGCGCAAGTTCGGCGGCCGCGACCATACGACCGTGATGCATGCCGTGCGCAAGATCGAGGAGCTGCGCGCCAGCGATCCCAACCTGTCGGAGGATATCGAGCTGCTGCGCCGCATGCTCGAGACCTGAGGCGGGAACAGTCACGGCCGCCGCGAAGCGGCCATGATCGCGCGGCACGATCGCTCGTGGAACCAAGTGCCGGCGCCGTCGTTGTCGAGCCAAGTTTCCGCCCTGGAGGTATTTCGGCAATGGTGAAGTGGCTTGTTTCGACCCTCGCGGTCCTGGTCCTGTGGACCGGCACCGCCGTGGCCCAGTCCGAAGAGCAGGAGGTGGTCGATCGCGCGCGCATCACCGCGAGCTCGATGCTGTCCAGCCCGGACTATCGCGAGGCCCGCGCCCAGATGCGCAAGGCCAAGGGCGTCATCATCATCCCCTCGCTGGTCAAGGGCGGCTTCATCGTGGGCGGCGAAGGCGGCTCTGGCGTGCTGATGGTGCGCGGCCGTGACGGTAGCTGGAGCAATCCCAGCTTCGTGACCATGGCGGCGGGTTCGATCGGCCTCCAGATCGGCGTGCAGACGGCCGAAGTGCTGTTCCTGATCATGACCGACAAGGGCCTGCAGTCGGTCATGCGCGACGAGTTCAAGATGGGCGCGGACGCGTCCGTCGCCGTCGGCCCGATCGGCGCCGGCGTCGAGGCGGGCACGACCGCCAACCTGCGTGCCGACATCCTGTCCTTCTCGCGCACCCAGGGCCTGTTCGGCGGCGTCAGCTTCGAGGGCTCGCTGATCAAGCCGCGCCTGTCCTGGAACGAGCGCTACTACGGCCGCTCGGCCTCGGTGCGCGACGTCGTCCTCGACCGCCGCGTGTCCTCGCCCGGTGCGGAGGCCCTCCGCCGCTCGGTCGTCGTCAACTGACACGGGCTACGCGTCCGGCCCCTGCCCTGATGCTCCAGGGCACGGGGTCGGACGTCGGCAAATCCATTCTCGTCGCCGGCCTGGGCCGCGCCTTCACCAGGCGCGGTCTTCGCGTTCTGCCCTTCAAGCCGCAGAACATGGCCAACAACGCCGCGGTCACCCCGGACGGGGGCGAGATCGGCCGCGCCCAGTTCCTCCAGGCCCGGGCCTGCCGGGTGCCGGCCAGCCGCGACATGAACCCCGTCCTGCTGAAGCCAGAGGCCGATCGCCGTGCCCAGGTGATCGTGCGGGGCGATGTGGCCGGCGGCTACGACGCCGGCGGCTATCACCGGCTGAAGCCGGACCTGCTGCCCATCGTCCGCGAGAGCTTCCAGCGCCTGGCGGCCGACGCCGACCTGGTCCTGGTCGAGGGCGCGGGCAGCCCGGCCGAGGTCAACCTGCGCCAGGGCGACATCGCCAACATGGGCTTCGCGCTGGCCGAGCAGGTGTCCGTCGTCCTGGTGGCCGACATCGACCGTGGTGGCATGCTGGCCTCGGTGGTGGGCACCATGGCCCTGCTGCCGCCCGATGAGCGGGCGCTGATCGCCGGGTATCTCGTCAACAAGTTCCGCGGCGACCCGGCCCTGCTGGCCCCGGCCTTTCCGATCATTGCCGGCCATTGCGGGCTGCCCTGCCTGGGCGTGGTGCCGTGGCTGGCGGCCGCGCGGGCCTTGCCAGCCGAGGATGCCGTGTCGACGGAGGCAGACGGGGGCCGATCGCGCGGCGGCTTCCTCGTGGCCGTGCCGATGCTGCCGCGCATCGCCAATTTCGACGATCTAGACCCGCTGAAGGCCGAGGACGGCGTGTCGGTGGTCTTCGTGCCGCCGGGCCGGCCCATCCCGGCCGAAGCCGACCTCGTCGTCATCCCGGGCAGCAAGGCTACGCGCGCCGACCTCGCCTTCCTGCAAGCGGAGGGCTGGGACGTCGACATCCACGCCCATGTCCGCCGCGGCGGCGCGGTGCTGGGCCTCTGCGGCGGCTATCAGATGCTGGGGGCCAGCGTGGCCGATCCCGACGGGGTCGAGGGTGCCGCCGGCACCAGCGCCGGCCTGGGGCTGCTGGCGGTCGACACGGTGATGGCCGGCCGCAAGCACCTGGCGCCAGCCACGGGCAGCGACCCCGTCAGCGGCGAGGCCGTGCGGGGCTACGAGATGCACATGGGCGTGACCGACGGCGCCGACCGCGCCCGCCCGTTCCTGACGGTCGACGGCCGGACGGAGGGGGCGCAGTCGTCCTGCGGGCGCATCATGGGCACCTACCTGCACGGCCTGTTCGCGGCCGACGGGTTCCGCCGCGCCTTCCTGGCCCGCCTGGGTGCGCCGGCCCGGCGCCGGGTGCACTACGAGGCGACGGTCGACGCCGCCCTGGACGCCATCGCCGACCTGCTGGAATCCGAGATCGACCTCGACCGCCTGCTGGACCTGGCCGGCCGGCGGCCGGTCAGCGCCGCCACCACAGGATGACCGCGGCCAGCCCGATCGCGCCGATCAGCAAGGCGCAGGCCCGGACATAGACCATGAGCGCCCGGCCGATGTCGCCGCTGTCCGCGCGCGCCCGGCCCTGGCCGATCCAGGGCGCATCGACGACCAGGCCCGGATAGCGCCGCGGCCCGCACAACGCCAGGCCCAGCGCGCCCGCCATCGCCGCTTCCGGCCAGCCGGCGTTGGGCGAGCGATGCTTGCCCGCATCCCGCACCATGGTGACCAGCGCCGATCCCGGCCGCGCGGCGGGCGTCACGGCCGCCGCCGCGGCCACCAGCAGGCCGGCCAGGCGCGCCGGCACCAGGTTCAGGACGTCGTCCAGCCGGGCGGCCGCCCAGCCGAACGCGCGGTATTGCGGCGTGCGGTGGCCGATCATGCTGTCCATGGTGTTGACCGCCTTGTAGACGAAGAGGCCCGGCAGGCCGAACAGCAGGGTCCAGAATACGGGTGCCGCGACCCCGTCCGAGAAGTTCTCGGCCAGGCTTTCGATGGCGGCCCGGGCGACGCCGTGCTCGTCCAGCGACTCCGGGCTGCGGCCGACGATGTGGGCGACGGCGGCGCGTCCGGCCTCCGTCCCGCCCTGGTCGAGTGCCGTGGCGACGGCTGCCACATGGTCGAAGAGGCTGCGCTGCGACACCAGGATGGCGATGGCCAGCACCTCGATCGCCGGCCCCGCGCGCAGCCGCCCGGCGATCCAGGCCAGCACCGCGCCCACCGCGCCCGCCGCCAGCACGACCGCCAGCACCGTGAAGCAGCCGCGCAGGCGGCGCGCCATCTCGCTGCGCTCTGGCCGGTTGAGGCGGCGGTCGAAGAAGGTTATGAGCCGTCCGCAGAGGACGACCGGATGGGGCACCAGCCGCCACAGCAGCGGCGGGTCGCCGACCGCGGCGTCGAGCAGCAGCGCCAGGAACAGATGGACGAGCGGGGCGACGCTACCAGGATCGGCGAGGAGCATCGCCCGACAATCCACCGCGGGGTGGGTTCCGGTCAACGCGGGGCAGCGGGCGTCGTGCGCACGGCGATCGACGCCTGGTCGGCCGGGCGCCGGCCCTACCTGCTGCTTGTCCTGCTGTGCCTGGCGCTCCACCTGCCGGGGTTGGCGGCCCTGCCGCCCTTCGACCGCGACGAGGCGCGCTTCGTCCAGGCCACGCGCCAGATGCTGGACAGCGGCGACTTCGTGCAGATCCGCTTCCAGGACGAGGCGCGCAACAAGAAGCCGGTCGGCATCCACTGGCTCCAGGCCGCCTCGGTCGGCGCGCTGTCGGACGCCGCCTCGACCGCGGTCTGGCCCTATCGGCTGGTGTCGGCGGCGGCGGCCATGATCGCCGTCCTCCTGACCTTTGCGCTGGGGGCGGCCCTGTTCGGGCGGCCGGCAGCACTCCTGGGGGCGGCCGTCACCGCCGGCGCGCTGGTGGTGGTGACCGAGGCGCATCTCGCCAAGACCGATGCGGCCCTGCTGGCCTCGGCGCTGGCGGTGGAACTGGGACTGGCGCGCATCTATCTCGCCCATCGCGCCGGCCAGGTGGCCGGCCGGGGGGCGGCCCTGCTGTTCTGGGCCGGCATCGGTGTCGCCGGGCTGATCAAGGGCCCGGTGGTGCCGGCGCTGGCCCTGCTGGCGGCGGGCGCGCTGACGGTGGCCGACCGCAGCACGGCCTGGCTGTCGGGCCTGCGCACGCTCTGGGGCCTGCCGCTGGCGGTTGCGCTCGTCGCCCCCTGGCTGGTGCTGGTGTCGAGTGCCACCGATGGCGCCTTCCTGGGCGAGGCGATCCGGTCCGACCTGCTGCCCAAGCTGACGGGCGGCCAGGAATCGCACGGCGCGCCGCCCGGATACTATCTGGCCCTGCTGGCCGTCACGGCCTGGCCGGCCTCGCTGTTCGTGCCGCTGGGCATCGCCGTGGCCTGGTTCGGCCGGCGGACGCCCGGGTTCCGCTTCGCGCTCGCCTGGATCGTGCCGGGCTGGCTGCTGTTCGAACTCGTGCCGACCAAGCTGCCGCACTACGTCATGCCGCTCTATCCGACCCTGTTCCTGCTGGCCGCACATGCGGCCTGGACGGGGGTGGCGGCCGCCGGGCGCTGGCGCTGGGCCATGGCGGCTTGGCTGGCGCTGTGGGCGGCGGTCGGGCTCGGCCTGGGGGTGCTGGCCGTCGCGACGGGCTTCGTCTTCGCCGATGGGCCTTCGCTGGCGGCGATCGTCGTGGCGGCGGCGGCGCTGGCAGCCGTGGCCGGCGGCATCCGCCTGGCGGGCCGCGACGCGCCGTCGGCGATGGCGGCCGGGCTGGCCGGCGCGGTCGTCGTCTTCGGGCTGCTATTCGCGGTCATCCTGCCGCGCCTGGACGGCCTGTGGCTCGGCCGCTCGACGGCGGCCCTGCTGGCGCGCGAGGGGGTGCCGGCCAACCGCACCGTCGTCGTCGGCTACAGCGAGCCCAGCCTGGTATTCCTGGCCGGCACGGCGATCGACTTCGCCGACGCGGCCGGTGCTGCCCGCCACCTGGCGGCCGGCCCCGGCAATGCCGCCCTGATCGGCGACCGCGACCGGGCGCGCTTTGCCGCCGCGGCCGCGGCGGCCGGCCTCGACCTGGTCGAGGGGCCGGCGGTGCGCGGCCTCAACTACTCGCGCGGCCGCTGGACCGAGCTCACCCTCTATCGCCGCCGCTGAGGCCTCAGAGGTCCTCCACCAGCGTGCGCATCAGCGCATACAGGTTGGCCTTGGTCTCGAAGCCGACGCCCGGCACGTCGGGCAGGCGGACCCGCCCATCCTCGACCGCGATCCCGTCGGCGAAGCCGCCGAAGGGCTGGAAGACGTCGGGATAGGATTCGTTGCCGCCCAGATGCAGGCCGGCGGCGATGTTCAGCGACATCTGGTGCCCGCCATGGGGCACCACGCGGCGCGACGACCAGCCCAGCTCGGCGATGGCGTCCAGCGTGCGCAGGTATTCCACCAGCCCATAGGACAGCGCGCAGTCGAACTGCAGGTAGTCGCGGTCGGGCCGCATCCCGCCATAGCGCACGAGGTTGCGGGCATCCTGGTGCGAGAAAAGGTTCTCGCCCGTGGCGAGCGCGCCGGGATACGCGGCCGCCAGCTCGGCGTTCAGCGCATAGTCGAGCGGGTCTCCCGCCTCCTCGTACCAGTGCAGGCCATAGGGCCGCAGGGCCTCGCCATAGGCCAGCGCCGTCTTCAGGTCGAAGCGACCGTTGGCGTCGACCGCCAGGTTGGCGCCGTCGCCCACGATCTCCAGCACCGCCTCGATCCGGCGGCGGTCGTCGTCGATCGAGGTGCCGCCGATCTTCATCTTCACGACGCGATAGCCGCGGTCGCGATAGCTGCGCATCTCGTCCTGGAGCTGCCGGTCGTCCTTGCCCGGATAGTAGTAGCCGCCGGCGGCATAGACCCACACCGTCTCGTCGGCCACCCCGCCGCGATAACGGTCGGCCAGCAGGCGCCACAGCGGCTGGCCGGCGATCTTGGCAACCGCATCCCACACCGCCATGTCGATGGTGCCGACGGCCACCGAGCGGTCGCCATGCCCGCCCGGCTTCTCGTTGGTCATCATCGCCTTCCAGATGGCGAAGGGGTCGAGGTTGGCGTTGGCCTCGTCGACCAGCGTTTCCGGCCTGGCCTCCAGCACGCGCGGGATGAACCGCTCGCGCATCAGGGCGCCCTGGCCGTAGCGGCCGTTGGAATTGAAGCCGAAGCCTACCACCGGCCGCCCGTCGCGCACCACGTCGGTGACCACGGCCACCACCGACGCCGTCATCTTCGAGAAGTCGATATAGGCGTTGGCGATGGGGGACGCGATCGACGCGGTCTTCTCGCGGATTTCCAGGATGCGCACGAAGGATCTCTCCTAGCGGATGGTCGGGGCGGGGGTGCCGGGGCCGCGGCTGGACCCTCCGGGTAGCCTACTGGCTGGCGGCCCGCTTCAGCACGTCGGTCACCCGCCGCTGGTTCGACCGCTCGGCCCAGTCGAGGGCGGAAAAGCCGGAATAGTCCTGGCGCTTCGCGTCGGCCCCGCGCTTCAGCAGCAAGCGGGCGACCTCGACCCGGCCGGAGGCCGCCGCCTGCATCAACGGGGTGACGCCCTGGCGGTTCTCCGCATCGGCCTTGGCGCCGCGTTCGAGCAGGAGTTCAGCCACCTCGGCACGGCCGCGGTCGGCGGCCAGCATGAGTGCCGTGTTGCCGAAACGGTCGCGCATCTCGACCCAGGCGCCGCCGTTCAGTAGCACCCGGACGATGTCGGCATTGCCGGAAACGGCTGCATACATCAGGGCAGTGCGCCCTTCGGTATCGACTCGGTTGGCGCTGGCACCGCCGGTCAGTTGGGCGCGCACCCCGTCGATGTCCTGGTTGTAGGCGGCGACCAGCAGTTCGTCGCGCGGCGCCAGCAGGCTGATCTCGGCCGCGGCCGGGGCGGCGGCTGCCATGGCCAGGACCAGGGCCAATCCGCGAAGGGTGCGCGTGGCAGGCGACGGCTGGGTTCGATTGCGTCCGGTCATATCACCCTCCCTTCCCGCCACATGGGCTCTGCGACAGGGGCTCTGCGACAGCGACCCTGGCGACAGGGTGCCAACTTGTAGCCGGCATCCCTCGCCGTCAACCCGACGCAGCCAGGCGGCTACTCCGCCGCCGCGAGGCTGCCGCGCGTATGGCCGTGGATCTCTGCCACCCGCTCCTGGGTGTAGAGGTCGGTCCAGTTGGTCCAGGCGAAGTCCGTCACCTTGCGCGGATCGTAGCCGCGGGCCGGAATCCGCATCTCGCGCCCGTCGATATAGACGTTGAGGATGCGCTTCTTGTCGAGCAGCACCGACACGTTCTGCAGGGGCGAGCCGTCGACGACGATGAAGTCGGCTGCCATGCCGGGCGCCAGCAGGCCGGTGCGGTCGCCCTCGGCCATGAAGCCCGCCGTCACCTGGGTGGCGGCATGCAGCGCCTCGGCCGGGGTGAAGCCCAGATGCTGCACGAAGATCTCCAGCTCGCGGGCATGCCATTCGCCATAGGGGGTGACGGCGAAGCCCGAATCGGTGCCGGTCATCATCGGCACGCCCGCCTGCTTGGCCCGGCGCAGGTTCTCGCACGCGACCTCGAACTCGCGCTGGGTGTCGTTGATCCGCCCTTTCAGGTGGGCCGGCTCGTGTGGCTGGGTGAAGTCGACGATGTTGCGCGGGAAGGTCAGGGTCGGGCCGATGGCGCTGCCGGACTTCACCAGCGCGTCCAGGCACTCGTCGTCGAGATAGTAGGCGTGGAAGATCAGGTCGACGCCGGCCCGCGCCGAATAGAGCGTCGCCTCGCGGCCGCGGGCATGCACCACCACCTTCTTGCCCAGGCGCTGGGCCTCCTGGACCATGACCGTGGTCTCGTCCTGGGTGAAGGCCGCCACCAGCTCGCCATTGGCCCGGCGGTGGAAGCCGTCCATGGCCAGCTTGATGCAGTCGACGCCGTTCTTCACCTGGACGCGGATTTCCTCGACCGCCTCGTCCTTGCTGGCGACCAGCCGGCCGATGGAGGTCTCGGGCGCGCCGATCCAGCTCGGATACCAGTCGGTCAGGCCCTGGCGGGTGGTCAGGTAGCGGCCGGCCGCCGTCACCCGCGGGCCGTCGAACAGGCCGGCGCGGATGGCGTTGCGCACCGACAGGCTGATCTGCCCGGCATCGCCCGGCGCGCAGATCGAGGTATAGCCGGCGGCAATGCATTTCTGGGCGAAGAACAGCCCGCGCAGGGCGCGGAACTCCAGCGGCGCGTAGAGGTCGATGTCCTCCTCGGTCTTGGCGTTGCCATAGGCCAGGTGGGTGTGGACGTCGTGCAGCCCCGGCATGACGAAGCGGTCGGAATAGTCCAGCACCGTGTCGCCGCGCGCGGGCGGCGGGGCACCGGCGGTCGGGCCGACATGCAGGATGCGGCCGTCATCGCCGACGATGAACGTCTGGTCGGTAGCGGCCGAATCGGCAGCCCCGGTGAACAGGGTGCCGCACCGCACATGCTTGCTCATTCCACGCGCCTCCACGATCCGCTGCCGGTGTCAGTCTATTCGGGGCCAGTCTGTCTTCGGGACCAGTCTAGGATCAGTTCGTCCTCGCCGCCACCGGCCGGCACCGGGACGACGCCGGCGGATGCCGGTGGCCAATGGGATGCCAATGGTATACCAGATCGCGCCCGATGTTGCACCGGGTCCTGGGGCCATGTCAGATTCGATATGGGCTCATGCCGAATCGGCAAGTCTTCTGGCGGTGCTCGAAGATCTCGTGTGATGATGCAACTTGCTCGCAGCCAGGCTGCGGGCGCCGACCAGGATGGACCCGTGGCGCCGGTATCGACCGCAAGACGCATCATCGCCCCCATCGAGACCCCGGCCGCGACCACCGCCGACAGCGGCGAGGACGGGTTGGGCAAGAGCCTGGGCGACCGGGCCTACGACCAGCTTCTCGACCGCATGCTGGAGGGGGTCTTCGCCGCCGGCACCCTGCTGCAGGAACGCGCGCTGGCCGAAATGCTGGGCATCTCCCGCACGCCGGTGCGCGAGGCCCTGGCCAAGCTGGAGTCGGAGGGCTTCGTCACTCGCCATGCCGGCCGCCTGCTGGTGGTCCGCGAGGTGCCGCTGCAGGAACTGATGGAGATCCTGCATGTCCGCGCCATCCTGGAGACCGAGGCCGCGGGCATCGCGGCCGGGCGCGTGGGCGCGGACGAACTGCGTGCGCTGCGCCGCCTGTTCGAGGCCCAGCTCCAGGGGCCGCTGCCCGATGGCGGCGATTTCTGGGCGGCCGACGACCGCCTGCACGGCGTCATCGTCGATGCGGCCGGCAACGCGGTCCTGGCGGTGACCGTGCGCACGCTGCGCCGCCGCACGCGGATGTTCAACCTGAAGCGCCTGCCGGAGCGGCTGGTGCCGGGCTGCCACGAGCACCTGGCGATCGTCGATGCGCTTGAGCGGGGCGACGGCGAGGCGGCCCGGACCGCCATGGCGACCCATCTCGACAACACCCGCCGCAGCATACTGGCCAAGCTGGAGCCGCTGTCCGGGGTTCGCCCCGGCGCCTGACCCGCGGGGGCTGCGCTCGGCGGGCGGCGAGAAAACCGTTGCCGTAGCGATGCGGGCAAGCGTAAGACTCCGCGGCCGGGGCGACCGGACCCGGCCTTTCGGGGCCGATCCCGGCGGCGTGGTGGCGGGCGTTCGATCTGGCCCAACCCCCCGCGTGTCCGGTACGGATCGCGGCGCGCCGGGCAGGATGATCCGGCAGCCGGGGCCCTTTGCGGCCGGCGGCCGATCCGAATTCTGCCACGATGGAATACCGGCCCGCTGCCTGCGTTTCGCCGACAGGCATCGGGCCATGGCATGCGGGCCGTTCGGCGCGGCGCATGGAAGAGGGGCGGTAAAGCGCGATGTTCTCTCGTCTGCTGGGCATGCTGTCGGCGGATATGGCGATCGACCTCGGGACGGCGAACACGCTCGTCTACGTCAAGGGCCGGGGCATCGTCCTCAACGAGCCTTCGGTCGTCGCCATCACCACCGTCAAGGGCAAGAGACAGGTCCTGGCCGTCGGCGACGAGGCCAAGCTGATGCTTGGCCGGACGCCCGGCAACATCCAGGCCATCCGGCCGCTGCGCGACGGCGTCATCGCCGATTTCGACGTCGCCGAAGAGATGATCAAGCAC
The DNA here is from genome assembly GCF_006738645.1 of Stella humosa. Classification (GTDB taxonomy): domain Bacteria; phylum Pseudomonadota; class Alphaproteobacteria; order ATCC43930; family Allostellaceae; genus Allostella; species Allostella humosa. Next base: position 11,440 of record NZ_AP019700.1, read on the forward strand.
TTCATCCGCAAGGTGCACAACCGGCGCAGCTTCGCCAGCCCGCAGATCATCGTCTGCGTGCCGTCGGGCTCGACCGCGGTCGAGCGCCGGGCGATCCAGGAATCGGCCGAGAGCGCCGGGGCGCGCCGCGTCTACCTGATCGAGGAGCCGATGGCGGCCGCGATCGGCGCCGGCCTGCCGGTGACCGAGCCGACCGGCTCCATGGTGGTCGACATCGGCGGCGGCACGACCGAGGTGGCCGTCCTGTCGCTGGGCGGCATCGTCTATTCGCGCTCGGTGCGCGTCGGCGGCGACAAGATGGACGAAGCCATCATCGCCTACAATCGGCGCAACCATAACCTCCTGGTGGGCGAGGGCTCGGCCGAGCGCATCAAGAAGGAGATCGGGTCGGCCTGCCTGCCCGAGGACGGCGAAGGCCGCGTGATGGAGGTCAAGGGCCGCGACCTGATGAACGGCGTGCCCAAGGAAATCGTCATCAGCGAGCGCCAGGTGGCCGAAAGCCTGGCCGAGCCGGTGGGCCAGATCATCGAGGCGGTGAAGGTGGCCCTCGAGCACACCGCGCCCGAACTGGCGGCCGACATCGTCGACAAGGGCATCGTGCTGACCGGCGGCGGCGCGCTCCTGGGCAACATGGACCATGTGCTGCGCATGGCGACGGGCCTGCCGGTCTCGATCGCCGACGACCCGCTGTCCTGCGTCGCGCTCGGCACGGGCCGCGCGCTGGAGGAGATCAAGACGCTCCGCCATGTCTTGATCAGCGCCTACTAGGCAACACCGGGCCCCGGACCGCTGTCGGCTGGGGGGCCGGCGGCGGGCGACCGGCGTCCCGCGAGGAGGGGGGAAGCTCCAAGCATGCGTTCGCAGTCGCCGTTGCGTCTGACCATGCCGATCCGCGCATGGATGCAGCGCTTCGCGCTCCTGCTGCTGATTCTGGCCGCCTTCGGCCTGATTGTGCTGGGCAAGGCCGACACCGTGGTGGTCGAGCGCCTGCGCATCCAACTCGCCGACACCGTGGCCCCCCTGCTCGACCTCATCTCGCGCCCCGCCGCCAGCTTCGGCCGGATGAGCGAGGAGGTGCGCGAGATCACCGCGCTGAAGGCCGAGAACGAGCGCCTGCGCGAGGCCAACGGCCGCCTGCTGCAATGGCAGGAGGTGGCGCGCCGGCTGGAGGCCGAGAACCTGCAACTGCGCGTGCTGATGAACGTCACGCCCGAACCCAGCCTCAGCTACGTCTCGGCCCGCATCATCGCCGATTCGGGCGGCGCCTTCGTGCGCAGCGTCCTGGTGAATGCCGGCGGGCGCAGCGGGGCGGCCCGGGGCCAGGCTGCCGTCGCCGACCGCGGGCTGGTCGGCCGGGTGGTCGAGGTGGGCGACCGCTCGTCGCGCATCCTGCTGCTGACCGACCTCAATTCGCGCATCCCGGTGCTGCTGGAAGGCTCGCGCGAGCGTGCGGTGCTGGCGGGCGACAACGGCCCCCGGCCACGGCTCCTCTACATGCCGGCCAAGCGCGAGGCCGCACCGGGCGGCGACCGGGTCATCACGTCGGGCCATGGCGGGGTGTTCCCGCCGGGCATCCCGGTGGGTGAGACGGTGGCGGGCGAGGACGGCGTCGTCCGCGTCATCCCCTATGCCGATTTCGACCGCCTGGAGTTCCTGCGCCTGGTCGACACGGGCCTGGCCCACACCCTGACCGAGCCGATTCCGGGGCCGCAGCGCGCCCGCGGCCGCCCGCGCCCATGACGGTGGGGTTCCTCCACCGCATGGACGGCTGGGCGCGCGACCTGTTGCCGACGTTGACCACCATCTTTCTGCTGACCCTGTCGACGGTCCGCGTGCCGGTCGCGGGCTTCCGCACGGTGGCGCCGGCGGTCGTGCTGATCGCGGTCTACCACTGGGCCGTGCACCGGCCGCTGCTGCTGCCGCCATCGGTCATCTTCGCGGTGGGCTTCGTCCAGGACCTGCTGTCGGGCAGCCCGGTCGGCACCGGCTCGCTGACCTTGCTGGCGGTCTACCTGGCGGTGCTGTCGCAGCGCCGCTTCCTGGCCGGCAAGCCCTTTCCCATGGTCTGGGGCGGCTTCGCGATCGTGGCGGCCGGCACTTTCCTGGCGGTCTGGGCGGCGGTCAGCGCGCTGTCCGGCATCCTGCTCGACCCGAGCGAGACGGTCTTCCGGTTCCTGGCGACCGTCGCCTGCTACCCGCTCTTCGCCGGCCTGCTGCTGGCGGTGCAGCGCGCCTTCATGACGCGGCAGTAGGGCGGCCGATGCGCCAGCAGCGCACCCAGGCCCGCACCTTCACCCGCCGCGCCCTGCTGCTGGGCGGCGGCCAGGCCGTGCTGTTCGCGGCGCTCGGCGCGCGCCTCTACTACCTCCAGGTGGTCGAGGCCGGCCGCTACACCATGCTGGCCGACGAGAACCGCATCAACCTGCGCCTGCTGCCGCCGCCGCGCGGCCGGGTGGTCGACCGCTATGGCGAGCCGCTGGCGGTCAATGGCGAGAACTATCGCCTCGTCCTCATCCCCGAACAGGTGGGCGACCTGGAGAAGGCGCTCGACATCATCGACCGCATCGCGCCTCTGGGCGAGGTCGACCGCCGCCGGGTGCTGCGCGAGGCGCGGCGCAAGCGCGGCTTCGTGCCGATCCTGGTGCGCGGCAACCTGACCTGGGACGAGGTCGCCCGGATCGAGGTGAACGCCAACGACCTGCCGGGCGTCGCCATCGACCTCGGCCTGACCCGGCAATATCCCCAGGGTGCCGTCATGGGGCACGTCGTGGGCTATGTCTCGGCCGTGGCCGAGCATGAGCTGACCGGCGACCCGGTGCTGGAGCTGCCCGACTTCCGCATCGGCAAGAACGGTGTCGAGCGCCACCGCGAGATGGCGCTGCGCGGCACCGCCGGGGCGAGCGAGGTCGAGGTGAACGCCTATGGCCGCATCATCCGCGAGCTGGGCCGCCAGGAAGGGCGCCCGGGCGAGGAGGTGGTGCTGACGGTCGACCTCGGCCTGCAGCGCTATGTCGACCAGCGCCTGGCGCAGGAGGAGAGTGCGGCTGCCGTCGTCATGGACGTTCATACCGGCGAGGTGGTGGCCCTGGTGTCGAGCCCGGGCTTCGACCCGAACCTGTTCGCCAACGGCATCAGCACCCAGCAGTGGAACGACCTGCGGCAGAACCCGCGCGGGCCGCTGGCCAACAAGGCGGTGGCGGGCCAGTACGCGCCCGGCTCCACCTTCAAGATGGTGGTGGCGGTGGCCGGGCTGGAGACGCGGGCCATCACCACCGACCAGCGCATCCACTGCCCCGGCCATTTCGAATTGGGCGAGCAGCGCTTCCATTGCTGGAAGCGTTCGGGCCATGGGCCCATGAACATGCACGAGGCCATGAAGCAGTCGTGCGACGTCTATTTCTACGAGCTGGCGCGGCGTGTCGGCATCGACCGGCTGGCACCCATGTGCCGCCGCTTCGGCCTGGGCGAATCGAGCGAGATCGGCTTGCCGGGCGAGCGGTCGGGCCTGATCCCCAGCCGCGAGTGGAAGCAGGCCGCGCGCAAGGCGTCCTGGGTCCATGGCGACACCATCCTGACCGGGATCGGCCAGGGTTTTGTGCTGACGACACCCTTGCAGTTGGCGGTGATGACCGCGCGCCTGGTCAATGGCGGCCGGGCGGTGATGCCGCGGCTGACGCGGGCGGCCGTGATGCGCGAGAACCAGCCGGCGGTGCGCCGCGACCTGTTTCCGTCGCTCGGCATCTCGGCCCATGCCCTGGCGGCGGTGCGCGACGGCATGTCTGCCGTCGTCAACGAGCAGGGCGGCACGGCCTATGCCATCCGCGTGCGCGATCCCGACATGGCGATCGGCGGCAAGACGGGCACGGCCCAGGTGCGCCGCATCACCATGGCCGAGCGCGAGCGCGGCGTGCGCCGCAACGACGAGCTGGCCTGGCGCGAGCGCGACCACGCCCTCTTCGTCGGCTATGGCCCGGTCGAGGCGCCGCGCTATGCCGTGTCGGTGGTGGTGGAGCATGGCGGCGGCGGCTCCAGCATCGCCGGCCCGATCGCCCGCGACATCCTGGTGGAGACGATGCGCCGGGACCCCGCGCGCATGGTGCCGCCCTCTCGCATCATGGCCGGCCGCCCGGACGGGCGATCGTGAGGACCCTCCCATGAGCATGCTGGACCGCCAGCCGCGGGCGACCGCCCCCCTGCTGCTCGACCGCATCTGGCAGATCAACTGGCTGCTCGTCCTGCTGCTGTCGGCCATCGCCGGCGTCGGCTTCGCGATGCTCTATTCGGCGGCCGGCGGCAGCTTCCAGCCCTGGGCCGAGAAGCAGATGCTGCGCTTCGCCTTCGGCCTCACCGGGATGATCCTGGTGGCCCTGGTCGACCTGCGGATCTGGCTGCGGCTGGCCTACGTCATCTACGGGTTGGCGCTCGTCCTGCTGATCGGGGTGGAGATCCGCGGCGAGATCGGCATGGGCGCGCAGCGCTGGATCGATTTCGGCTTCATCCAGCTCCAGCCGTCCGAGATCATGAAGATCGCGCTGGTGCTGGCGCTCGCCCGCTACTTCCACGGTCTCGACATGGACGAGATCGGGCGGCCGCTGATGCTGCTGGTGCCGATCGCGCTCGTGTTCGCGCCGGCCGTCCTGGTGCTGAAGCAGCCCGACCTCGGCACCGCGATCATGCTGATCGCCGGGGGCGGGGCGATGTTCTTCATCGCCGGCGTCCGCCTCTGGAAGTTCGCGGCTGTCCTGGCCTTTGCCGCGGCCACCCTGCCGATCGCCTGGGAGCTGCTGCGCGACTACCAGAAGAAGCGGGTCTACACCTTCCTCAATCCCGAGGCGGACCCGCTCGGCGCCGGCTACCACATCATCCAGTCGAAGATCGCGCTGGGATCGGGCGGCCTCTTCGGCAAGGGCTACCTGCAGGGCAGCCAGACCCACCTCAACTTCCTGCCCGAGAAGCAGACCGACTTCATCTTCACCATGCTGGCCGAGGAATGGGGCCTGGTCGGCGGCCTGGCGCTGCTCGGCCTCTATGCCCTGGTCATCCTCTACGGCTTCCTCATCGCGCTGCGCAGCCGCAACCAGTTCGGCCGCCTGCTGGCGCTGGGCGTCACCTCGACGCTCTTCCTTTACGCCTTCATCAATTCCGGCATGGTGATGGGCCTGATGCCCGTCGTCGGCGTGCCGCTGGCGCTGGTCTCCTTCGGCGGCACGGCCATGCTGACCGTGCTGTTCGGCATGGGCCTCGTCATGGGCGTCTACGTCCATCGCGACCTGGAACTGAACCGCCAGGGCGAAGTCGGCACCGACTGACGCCGCCCAAGGGAGATAATAGCGTGACAAGCCCCGGTGCCTTTGGTATACGGCGCCCCCCGGCGGGTGCTTAGCTCAGTTGGTAGAGCAGCTGACTCTTAATCAGCGGGTCGTAGGTTCGAATCCTACAGCACCCACCATTCCTTTCCGCCGGGCTCTCCCCTTTCAGTGATCCTGCCGGTGCGGTGGACGCGGGCCGCCGCCGCCGCCATTCTGGCGTCCGGACATCAATCCTGGACAGGCTGGAGCCGCCGATGAATCTCGTGCGAATGGTGGGGCTGGGCTGCGGCCTGGCAATGCTGGCCGGCGCCGCGGCTGCCCAGGCACCGCTGCGCGTGGCCTTGAACGCCGACATCCGCGGCAGCGACCCCGGGGTCAACCGCGACGGCAACACCGACGGCGTGATGATGCACGTGCTGGAGGGGCTGGTCGGGCTGACCGAGACGGGCGACGTGGCGCCGCTGCTGGCGGCCAGGGTCGACGTGTCGCCCGACGGCCGAGCCTACACCTTCACACTGCGCGACGGGCTGGTCTTCCACAACGGCCAGCCGGTCACGGCCGACGACGTCGCCTGGAGCTGGAAGCGCTACCTCGACCCCGCCACCAAGTGGCGCTGCCAGTCCGAGCTGGGTGGCAAGGGGCTGACGCGCATCGAGGCGATCGAGACGCCGGACGCCAAGACGGTCGTCTTTCGCATCGACAAGCCGACCGCGCTCTTCCTGTCGGTGATGACCCGGCTCGATTGCGGCGGCGGCGGCATCCTCCACCGCGATTCCGTGGCGGCCGACGGCAAGTGGAAAGGCCCGATCGCCACCGGCCCCTTCAAGTTCGGCGAGTGGAAGCGCGGCGAGTATGTCGAGCTGGAGCGGTTCGCCGGCTACCAGTCCCTGCCGGGGCCGCGCGATGGCTATGTCGGCGGCAAGGCCGTGTCGGTCGAGCGGGTCCGCTTCATGGTCATCCCCGACCCCTCGGCCACCAAGGCGGCCTTGCTCTCCGGGTCGATCGACGTGATGCCCGATGTCGCCGTCGACGACCTGCCCGAGTTGAAGCGCCGCGCCGACATCACCATCGACACCGCCCCCACCATGTCGATCAGCGCCATCCTGATGCAGACCAAGGACCCGGTGCTGCAGGACGTGCGCGTGCGGCGCGCCATCGCGCACGCCATCGACACGGCCGAGATCACCGCCGGCATCACCCAGGGCACCGCCCGGCCCAACGCCTCCATGGTACCCGTCCCCAGCTCCTACTACAGCCCGGCCCAGGCGCAGCGCACGCCGCACGACCCGGCCCTGGCGAAGAAGCTGCTGGCCGAGGCCGGCTATCGCGGCCAGCCGATCAAGATGCTGGCCAACAAGCGCTACGGGCCGATGTTCGATGCGGCCGTCCTGGCCCAGGCGATGATGCAGCAGGTGGGCATCGTGGCCGAGATCGAGGTGCTGGAATGGGCGACCCAGCTCGACCGCTTCCTCAAGGGCGATTACCAGATGATGTCGTTCTCGATGTCGGCGCGGCTGGATGCGGCCCTCAGCTACGAGGTGGTGACCGGGCCGAAGGCGACGCAGCCGCGCAAGGTGTGGGACACGCCCGAATCGACGAAGCTGCTGGAGGAGGCGATGGTGGTGGCCGACCGCGGCCGGCGCCAGGCGATCTTCGACCAGATGCATGGCCTGTTCCTGGCCGATGCGCCGATGCTGGTGCTCTACAACGGCGTCGACATCGCCGCCACCAGCCGCCGCGTCCGCGGCTACAAGGGCTGGGCCGCCGGGCAGCCGCGCTTGTGGGGCATCGAGATGCGCTGACCGCCGGCCCTGCCCTGGAACCAAATCCGATCGCTGGCATTGATGCTGTGACACCGCGGGTGGCGGCGCCGGACGATCCGGCCCCATCGGCGGCAGATATCCAGCCGTGAAAGGGCAACGATCATGGGCAGCACGTCCGACAAGATCAAAGGCTTGGCCAACGAGGCCGTCGGCAATGTGAAGCAGGGCGTCGGCAAGGTCGTCGGCTCCGAGAAGATGCAGGCCGAAGGCAAGGCGCAGGAGCTGAAGGGCGAAGGCCAGCAGGCGATCGGCAAGGCCAAGGACGCCATCAAGGATGGTGTCGACAAGGCCGCCGGCGCCGTCCACCGCAAGATCTGATCGACGCCGGTCCCGCTTGGGACCGGAAGTCTGGCGCGGCCCCGTCCGGTAACGGATGGGGCCGTAGCCATGTCCGGCCGGCCGTTCATCCGGCTGGAATCTCTAGCCAAGCGCGCGCTTCCCGTGTTTCCCTGATTGCCATCGCGGCCGTTGAAACGGCTGCCGGACGGGAGGGGAGCGGGGATGATGGCGCTGCGCGGATTGATCGCATCCTTGGCGCTGGCCGGGCTGGCCGCCACACCGATGACGGGCAGTGCCCAGGCGTCCTTCCCCGAGCGACCCGTGAAGCTGATCGTCCCGTGGGCGGCCGGCGGCGACACCGACAACATCTTCCGGCCCTTCGCCCAGGCCTTCCAGAAGCACCTCGGCCAGACCGTGGTGATCGCCAATGTCGGCGGCGCCTCGGGCACGGTCGGCGCGCGCGAGGCCAAGGCGGCCCCGGCGGACGGCTATGTCCTCTTCGCCGTCCATGACTTCATCCACCTCACCTACTATACCGGCGTCGCCGACACGGCCTATTCGGACTTCGCGCCGGTCTGCTCGGTCGCTTCCACCCCCTCGGTGCTGACGGCCAGCCCCAAGACGAAATGGCAGTCCCTGCGCGAGCTGATCGCCGACGCGAAGGCGCGGCCGGGTGCCGTCACCGTCGGCGCCACGCTCGGCTCGACCAGCCATTTCTTCCCCGCCATCATCGAGAAGGCGGCCGCGATCAAGCTGAAATACGTCTCCTATGACGGCCTGGCCCAGCGCATGAACGCGATCCTGGGCGGCCATATCGACCTGACCGACGGCAACCTGACCCAGAAGGGCAAGGTCGATGCGGGCCAGCTCCGCTTCCTGGCCATCGCCACCGAGAAGCGCAGCGCCGAGATCCCCAACGTGCCCACCTTCAAGGAACTGGGCCTCGACGTGGTCTATTCGGTGACGCGCGGCGTGCTGGCGCCCAAGAACACGCCAGACGCGGTGCTGGCCACGCTCGAGGCCGCCTGTGCCAAGGCCGTGGTCGAGGTGGCCTTCCAGGATTCCATGAAGGCCCAGGGCACGGAGGTGCTGCACCTCGACCGCAAGGGCTATGGCGATTTCCTGACGCGGGTCGACGCCGAGAACCGCACCCTGGCGCAGGAGGTCGGGCTGCTGCGCCGCTAGGGGCGGTGCTGCCGCACATGCTGCGCCTCCGGGAGCGGCTCGGTCGCGACGCGGTGGCCGGGCTGGTCGGCCTGGTCGTCAGCGTCTGGCTCTTCGCCCTCACCTGGGGGATGCCGAAATCCCCCTTCGTGCCGATCGGGCCGGACTTCTATCCGCGCATCGTGCTCGCGGTCACCGCCCTTCTCAGCCTGTGGCTGATCGCGACCGACCTGACGACGCGCCGGCGCCGGCCGCCGGGCGACGTGGTGGCACGCAACTACGGCCTGGTCGCGCTCACCTTCCTGGCCTTCGGGCTCTATGTCCTGGCGCTGCCGGGGCTGGGCTTCCGCATCGCCACGCTGCTCTTCGTCGCGGGCTTGCAGGTCCTGCTCGACCCGCCCCGCACCTGGCCGCGCCGGCTGACGGTGGCGGCCGTGGCGCTCGTCGTCAGCTTCGGCGTCTTCCCGGTGTTCGAGCGCTACCTGTCGGTGCTGCTGCCGCGCGGCACCTGGACGGGGTTCTAGGCGATGTTCGAGCTTCTGGGCGACGGCCTGCTCAACGTCCTGCAACTGAAGTATTTCGTGCCGCTCGCCATCGGCACGCTGGTCGGCGTGGTCGGCGGTGCGCTGCCTGGCATCACCATCACCATGACGGTGATCATGGTGCTGCCCTTCACCTTCGGGCTGGAGCCGCTGCAGGGCCTGGCGGCGATGATCGGGGTCTATGTCGGCGGCGAATCGGGGGGGCTAATCACGGCCACCCTGATCGGCATCCCGGGCAAGCCGTCCTCGATCTCCACCACCTTCGACGGCTTCCCGATGACCCGCAAGGGCGAGCCCGGCCGGGCTGTGTGGCTCGGCATCTGGGCCTCCTTCTTCGGCGGGCTGCTGGGGGGCGTGTTCCTCATCGGCGCCACCGGCTGGCTGGCCGACATCGCGCTGCAGTTCGGCCCGTGGGAGTTCTTCGCCCTCTTCATCTTCGCCCTTTCCATGGTGGCGGGCCTGACCGAGGAATCGCTGGCCAAGGGCCTGCTGGCGGGCGCGCTCGGCCTCATCATCACCACCTTCGGGTCCGACCCGATCATGAGCGTGCCGCGCTTCACCATGGGCAGCCAGTTCCTGGTCGGCGGCTTTCCCTTCCTGCCGGTGCTGATCGGCATCTTCGCCTTCGCGCAGCTGATGACCGACATCGAGCGGGCGCGCTCGCTGGCCGTGGGCGACGCCTCGGCCAAGCAGATGATCAGCCTGGCCGTGTCGCAGACCCGCGTGGTGGGGGAGATCCTGTCGCGCCCGTTCCTGCTGCTGTGGTCGACCTTCATCGGCATCCTGATCGGCGTGCTGCCGGCGATCGGCGGCAGTGCCGCCAGCGTCATGGCCTACGACCAGGCCAAGAAGCTGTCGCGCCACCCCGAGCGCTTCGGCACCGGCACGCCCGAGGGCATCATCGCGTCCGAGGCCTCGAACAACGCCAATGTCGGCGGATCGCTCGTCACCATCATGGCCTTCGGCATCCCGGGCGACGCGGTGACGGCGGTGATGCTGGGGGCCATGACGATCCACGGCATCCAGTCCGGCCCGCTCTTCATGAGCCAGGAAACGACGCTGGCCTACGGCATCTTCGCCGCCTACCTGCTGGCCCACCCGATCATGCTGGCGATCATGGCGATCGGCGCGCGCTGGTTCCTGTTGATCGTCACCATCCCCAAGTCGGTGCTGATCCCGGTCGTCCTGGTGCTCTGCGTCGTCGGCGCCTATGCGCTGAACAATACCATCGACAGCGTCTGGGTGCTGGCCCTGTTCGGCCTCGTCGGCTACGGGCTGGTGAAGCTGGGATTTCCCCTGGCGCCGCTCATCCTCGGCCTCATCCTGGGCGACCAGATCGAGGTGAACCTGGTGCGCGCGCTGATGACCGACAGCGACCTGTGGCTGTTCGTCACCCGGCCGATCTCGGCCTTGCTGCTGGCGCTATCGGTGCTGTCGGTGGCGATCGCCTTGTGGCAGCGTCGGCGCCCGGCGCGCGGCGCCACCGAACCGGATGTCGATTTCTGACCGAAACCTCGAGGAAGCAACGATGAAGATGTTCGATCTGACCGGCCGCGTCGCGGTCGTCACCGGCGGCAATGGCGGCATCGGCCTCGGCATGGCGGAGGGCCTGGCGGAGGCCGGGGCCGCGGTCGTCGTCGCCGGCCGCAACGCCGAGAAGAATGGCGCCGCGGTTGCGACGCTGGAGGCCAAGGGCGGCCGGGCGATCGCGATCGCCGTCGACGTGACCGACGAGGCGTCGGTGAAGGCGCTGATGGCCGAGGCCGAAAAGGCCATGGGCCGCATCGACATCCTGGTCAACAATGCCGGCATCAACATCCGCAAGCGGCCGGAGGAGTATGTCCTGTCGGAATGGATGGAGGTCATCCAGACCAACCTGACCAGCGCCTTCCTGTGCAGCCATGCCGTCCACCCGGCGATGAAGCGGGCCGGGGCGGGCAAGATCATCAACATCGGCTCGATGATGTCGATCTTCGGCGCGCCCTTCACGTCCGCCTATGCCGCCAGCAAGGGCGGTATCGTGCAGTTCAGCCGGGCGCTGGCCACCGCCTGGGCGGTCGACAACATCCAGGTGAACGCCATCCTGCCCGGCTGGATCGACACGGCCCTTACCCGCCGCGCCCGCGAGCAGGTGCGCGGCATGCACGAGCGCATCCTGTCGCGCACGCCGGCCGGCCGCTGGGGCACGCCCGAGGACCATGCCGGCATCGCCGTCTTCCTGGCGAGCGCGGCGTCGGACTTCGTCACCGGCACCGCCATCCCCGTCGATGGCGGCTACTCGGTGCAGGGCGTCTGACTTCCGGCTGTTCCCCGCAACCCGGCGGCCGCCAGCGGCCCGGGGTTGCGGGGGCACGATCGAGGGACGATGGATGAACATCAAGCCGAGCTGGCCGGCGGCCGTTCTCGTCTACGCGATCTACAACGCCATCATCTTCGCGACGTGGGGTGCCGTCGGCGCGCGCTATGCCGACATGGTGTCCAAGGACACGGCGCTGACGAGCCTCGACCTTCCCCTCGGCCTTGGCGCGATTTTCATGATCGCAGCGGTAAGCTGGCTCGGGTGGTGGCGTCCTGCAACGCAGGAAACCCGCAGCGGCGGGCCGGCCTGGGCGCTCGCCATCGTCCTGTTCGGCATGATCGGCATGGCGGCCGTCAACGCGGCGGCGACGCCCTGGTCGAGCATTTCGCCGGCGCACCTGGCGATGCTGGTGGCAGCCGGCGTCCTGGTCGGCTTCAACGAGGAACTGGTGACGCGGGGCGTCCTCGTCACCGGCCTGCGGGGATCGACATCCAACGAACTGGCGGTCTGGCTCTGGTCGTCGCTTCTCTTCGGCGCCATGCACATTCCGAACGCGATCTTCGGGATCCCGCTCTTCGCGTCGCTCATCCAGTGCGTGTTCGCCTTCGTGATGGGCAGCGCCCTCTACGTCCTGCGCCGCATCAGCGGCAGCATCTGGCTGCCTATGGTCATGCATGGCGTCTGGGATTTCACATCGTTCGGGGCACAGGCATCCGGTGCTGCCCCCGCGCTGTCGCCGGTTTTCCAGTTCGGCACTTACTTCCTGGCCATCGTCGCGATCGTCGCCGTGCTACGGCATGAGCGTCACGCTGGCGGGCGGGCGTAGCGACCAGCCTTCGCTGCGGAGCGGGGAGCTACTGGAAAAGCAGGGCCAAGCCCAGCGTGATCGCAAAGCTTCCGATCATGCCGATCGCGGCATCGACGATCGACCGGAAGACCGACTGGTCGAGCGCCTGCTGGAACCAGCGGACCTGGACTGCGCCGTAGAACAGGAAAGCGGCGACGAGCGCGGTCAGGCCCAGGACCTGAACCGGAAGAAGCGCATGTCCCAACGCGATCGTGCCGCTGCTGACGAGCAGCGCGAACGGCGCGATGGCATAGCACTGCGCGTAGAAGGCAGGCTTCAGCGAATCCCGGTCCAGGTCGACGGCGCTGCGCTGGACCTTGCGGGTGGCGAGAAGGATCGCAAACGAACCGAACAGTACGAGGCGAAGCAGGAAGAGGGACGTATTGTCGCTTATCAGCTCTGCCAGGCCCTGGTGGCTCGTCACGATGGGGTTGGTGTTGTCGACCGCGAGGTCAATGCATTGTGTGACCGCAACGGTCAGGATCAGCATGATCGGCGGGCTGACGGTGCCGCGATATTGTCGGTTTTCGTCCAGCCGTAGTTGCTCTTCGGCGTAGCGCATCGTCGCGATCGGGTGGCGCAGCAGGCGCCACATGGTCACCGGGAAAAAGACGAACCAGCTCATCAGCTCGTAGAGGAGCTCGTCGAGCGAATTGAGGAACTGGAAGATATTCATCGGACCGGGCGGGCGGAATTCTCAAGGGCGCCAGGCACCCGAAGCGGTGCCTGGCGTGACGGAGCCGGCAGGCGGCGTCACCCGTGATGACGGCGGGCGTAGGCGGCGAAGTTCTCCAGCTGGGCCTTGATGATGCCGCGGGTGGTCTCGTCGGTCAGCGTGTCGGTGGCCGCATCCACCTTGGTGTGGACGGCGCCGATGATCACCTCGGGCTTGTTGAGGATGCGGGCGTCCAGGAACACCATCGACTGGCGCAGGTGGTACTGGCAGCGCACGCCGCCCAGCGGGCTCATGGAGGCGGTCTGGATGGCGATCGGCTTGCCGGCGAAGGGCTGGTTGGGCAGGCGCGACAGCCAGTCGATGGCGTTCTTCAGCCCGCCCGGGATCGAGTAGTTGTATTCGGGCGAGATGATGATGACCCCATCGGCCGCGCGCACGGCGTCGGCCATGGCGGTCACCTCGGCCGGGAAGCCCTCGGCCTGGATGTCGGCGTCGTAGATCGGCAGCGCGCCGACCGAGGCCAGCGGCTGGATGGTGACGTCGGCCGGGGCCAGGCCCGGCAGCGCGCGGGCGACGATGCCGTTGAAGGACGCCTTGCGCAGGCTGCCCAGCATGACCGCGAAGGTGATCGGTCCGTCCTTGCTCATCCGTGAATCCTCGATGTTATGGCTTGGTGCGGCTCAGCGCCCGGCCAGCATGCGATGCTCCAGGCGCGACAACAGCCGCACGAAGGGCCACAACAGCACGAAGTAGAGGATGGCGGCCAGCACGATCGGCGAGGGGTTGTAGGTCAGCGACTGTGCCTGGCGGGCGGCGAACAGCAGCTCTGGCAATGCCACCACCGAGGCGAGCGAGGTCAGCTTCACCACCTCCAACGTGTTGCCCACCAGGTCGGGCAGGACGTTGCGCACCGCCTGCGGCAGCACCACCCAGGCCATGGCGCGCCCGGCCGACAGGCCGGTGGAGCGCGCGGCCTCCATCTGGCCGCGCGGCACGCTCTCGATGCCGGCCCGCAGCACCTCGCCGTAATAGGCCGACGTGTTGAGGAAGAAGGCGATGGCAACGGCCGCGAAGGCGCCGATCTCGAGCCCGGCGAAGGGCAGGCCGGCATAGAGGAAGATCAGCAGCACCAGGGGCGGGAAGGCGCGGAAGAAGTCGACATAGAGGATGAGCGGCCAGCGCACCCGCCGCCGCGGGCTGCGATAGAGCAGGGCGACGCCGAGCCCGCCGGCCACCCCCAGCGGCACCACCAGGGCCACCAGCAGCAACGTCGTCCACAAGCCCTGCAGCAGGTAGGGCAGGGCCGCCTGCATGATGGCGAGGTTGAGGAAGGTTTCCGCGAAGCCCGGCATGGCGCCTCTATCGCTTCCAGGCGTAGCGCGTCTCGACCCAGCGGCCGAACAGCACTACGGGGAAGAAGAGGATGATGTAGGCAGCCGCCCCCAGCGTCAGCGGCGAGGGGTTGAACGAGAAGGAGACGGCGGTCTGCGCCTGGGCCAGGATCTCGGACACGGCCACCACCGATCCCAGCGCCGTGCCCTTGGTGATGGCGATGGTACGGTTGGTGAGCGGCGGGATGGTGAGCCGCAGCGCCTGCGGCAGCACGACATGGGCCAGCGTGGCCGCGAAGCCCAGGCCGGTCGAGCGCGCGGCCTCCCACTGCCCCTTCGGCACGGCCAGGATGCCGGCCCAGAAGATCTCCTCGGCGAAGGCCGACAGGACCAGCGTCAGCGCCAGCCAGGTGGCGACGAAGCCGGACGGGCTCCAGCCGGCATTGGGCATGGCGAAGTAGAGCAGCACGATGACGACCAGCGGCGGCAGGGCGCGGAACAGGTCGACATGGAGCACGATCAGCAGGTTGAGCGGCCGGATGCGCAGGCTGCGCAGCAGCGCCAGCGCCAGCCCGAGCGCCAGCCCCGCCAGCACCACCAGGATCGCCAGCCACACCGTGACGAAGAAGCCCGACACGATGTCCGGCAGGTAGCGCGCCATCACGGCGGCGTTGAAGAAGGTCTCCGCGAAGCGGTCCCACTGGCTCACGGCCGGCACCCGCCCTGGCGACCGGTCGCGCTCAATGGCGCACGAGTTGTTCGACGAAGGCGCGCGTGCGGGCGTGCTGCGGGGCGCCGAAGACCGCGGCCGGCGGCCCCTGCTCGACGATCACGCCCTGGTCCATCACCACCACCCGGTCGGCCGCCGCCCGCGCGAAGCCCATCTCGTGGCTGACCACGACCATGGTCATGCCGGCCTCGCGCAGGTCGCGCATCACCGCCAGCACGCTGCCGACCAATTCCGGGTCCAAGGCCGAGGTCGGCTCGTCGAACAGCACCGCCTTGGGCTCCAGCGCCAGAGCGCGCGCGATGGCGACCCGCTGCTGCTGCCCGCCCGACAGCTCGTTGGGATAGGCATCGCGCTTCTCGGCCAGGCCGACGCGCGCCAGGGCGGCGGCGGCCATGGCATCGGCCTCCCGCCGGTCCTTCTTCAGCACCTGGCGGAGCGCCAGCGTGACGTTCCCGGCCGCCGTCATGTGCGGGTAGAGGTTGAAGTTCTGGAACACCATGCCGATGCGCCGGCGCACGCCGTTGATATCGGTGCCGGGCGCCAGGATGTCGGTTCCGTCGAAATGGATCGACCCGTCGCTCGGCACCTCCAGCCGGTTGCAGCAGCGCAGCAGCGTGCTCTTGCCCGAGCCGGACGGGCCGATGACGAAGACCAGCTCGCCCGGGGCCACGTCCAGGTCTATGCCGCGCAGCACCTCGACCGCGCCGAACGACTTGCGCAGCCCCCGGATGGACAGGACGGGTGCCGCGCGCGGCAAGGGCGTCAGCCGCAGCTAGGCGTGTGGGCGGTCGCCTCGTATCCCGGCAGGTCGGGCACGCCATAGCCGGGGAACACCGTCCGCTCGGCCGCATCGGCCGCCGGCGCCACGCCGAACCACTTCTCGGACAGCTTGGCGACGGTGCCGTCCAGCTTCATGCACTCCAGCGCCTCTTCCACCTGGTTGCGGAGCGCGCCGCTGGCCTTGGGGAAGGGCGCGCCCCAATGGGCCCGCGTCTCGTTCAGGGCCAGGCCCAGCTCGACCTGCGGGTTGCGCTTGGCGGCCCAGGCCAGCACCGTGTTGCCGGCGAGGTTGGCATAGGCGCGGCCGGCGATCACCGCCTGGATGGCGTCGGTGTTGGTATCGAAGGACTGCACCTCGAAGCCGTACTTCTCGGCATTGGCGCGCGCCCAGGAATCATAGGCCGATCCCTTGTTGACGCTGACGACCTTGCCCTTCAGCTCCTCCAGCTTGGCCACCTGCGGGCTGCCCTTGCGGATCAGCAACTGGTACTGCGTGTAGAGGTAGCCCTCGGTGAAGAGCAGGCTTTCGGCGCGCTCCTTCGTCACCGTCACGGGGGCGGCCAGGAAGTCGTAGCGGCCGGCGTTCATGGCCGGGATCAGGCCCGAGAACGAGGCCGAATCGATCTGGATCTCGCGCTTCATCCGCCGCGCGACCTCGATGAAGAGGTCGATGTTGAAGCCCTCGACCCCGCCGCCCATCTTCGGCATCGCGTGGGGGGCGAAGGTGCCGTCGACGGCGACCCGCAGCGGCGGCTGCTGGGCCGCGGCCGTGCCGGCCAAGCCCAATGCCATCAGTGCCGCGGCCGCAATGGAAAAGCGGTTCATCCCCTGGCTCCCCGTTCGTTGGTGGTTTCCCGATCTGCCGTCTTGCGCAGCAATCGACATGCCAGCCGGGTCAGGCGCCGGCGGTCTTGCCGCCGGACTTCGCCTTGGCTTTCGGCTTGGCTGCAGGCTTTGCGGCCTTGGCCCGTTCCTTCTCCTGGCGCGCGACGGCGGCCTCGATCACCTTCCAGTCGGTGACGCCGGCCGGGTTGGCGCGGGTCGCCGTGAACTGGCGCATGACGGCATAGCGCCTCTCGGACACCTGGTAGAGCCGGCGCAGCTCGGCCAGCGGTTCCGGATGGTCGTCGACCCGCAGGTCGAGCTGGGCATATTCCTCGCCCGCGAAGATCAGGAGGGCGGCGGACTGGCGGCCGCGCTTGTCGCCACCGGCTGCCTGGCCGGCATCGAGCGCCCGCAGCAGCCGCTCGGCCAGCGGCAGCCGCCGGCCGGACTGATAGACGCGCATCGTCTCGGCCACCACCTCGGGGCCGGCCAGCATGTTGCCGGCGATCGACACGTTCTCGGCCGCCAGGTGGCCGCACCAGGGAATGCAGGACGGGCCGGTCCATTGGCCGGTCGAGCCGTCGCGGTCGACGACATGCACCTGGCGGTGGTCGCGGCCCGAGTCGGCATCGGTCAGCAGCCGGACCACGTCGGCCGCGGGCACGCCCGCCTCCAGCAGGGCAAGGCCGCGCCGGCCATAGAGCGGGTTGGACAGCGCCTGCGTCGAAAGGGCGCCGATTCCGCTCAGGATGAAGGGGCAGCGCGCGCCGACGGCGAATGCGCGCGTGGTGACGGCGACGGCAAAGGCTCCGGCCTTGGGGTCGCGGGCGACGATGGACCAGGTCATGGCGCGAGCATAACCCGCCCGCCTCCTCCCGCCCATGCGCTTCGAGGAATGGGGATCGGTTTGCCGTCAGCCCCCAGGGGTGGTATCGGATTCCCATGCGCGTGCCGATTCCCCCCACGGCACTGATGGCAATCCTGCTGGCGGCCCTGTTCGTCGCCGGCCCCGTCCCCGTCTCCGCCCAGGTGGAGACGCAGGTTGCCGCAGTGGCCAGACCCAGTTCGGAGCGGGTGAAGCTGCCCCAGGCGAAGCCGTCCAAGCCGGCCAAGCCGTCGCGGATCGCCAAGACCTCCGGCAAGGCCAAGGCCTCCAAGAGCGCCAAGGCACCCAAGACCCTCCGGTCCGCCCACATGGACCCGGGCCGGCCCTGCGGCGGCGCCGACGTGGCGCCGTACCGGCAATCGGGCCGGGCGCACTATTACGGCGTGCGCCACCACGGCCAGCGCACCGCTAACGGCGAGGAATTCGACATGGGCGCGCTGACCGCGGCCCACCTGACCTTGCCGTTCGGCACCCGGGTGCGCGTGACCAACGTCTCCAACGGCCGCTCGGTCGTGGTGCGCATCAACGACCGCCACGCGCGGCGCACGCCCAAGATCATCGACCTCAGCCGGGGGGCGGCCGACAGCCTGGGCTTCCGGCGCAAGGGCGTCACGATGGTGCGGCTGGCGGCGGTCTGCGGCGGCTAGCCCGCCGCCCCAATATCCCCACCACCCGCACCCGCACCCGCAGCGCGTTGCCCGGCAGGTAGGCCAGCGGGATATCCTCCACCTCGATCGTCTGCAGCGTGGCGGCGTCGGCGCCGGCCGCGACCGCCCGGTCCTGGGCCAGGCCGGTGGCGGCGGCGACCGCTTCGGTGCGGCCCATCCCTTGGAACACCTGGTCGATCTCGCCCGAGACCTGGGCGATGGCCGCCCCCACCGCGTTGGCGCAGTCGCCATGGGTGACGCGCACCACCTGGCTGGTGCCGGCGACCGCGTCGGGCACCAGGAAGGCGCCGCCGCCGACCGCGATCAGCGGCAGGGGGGCGGAATCGGTCTTCATGCGGTCGACGTTCTCCTCGACCATGGCATGGGCGCGGGCCAGCATGCGCCCGATCAGTGCCGGGTCCAGGTGGGCGACGCGGGCCCGGTCGCCCAGCTCCAGCATGCCGGCCGCGACCGCCACGTCGCTCGTCGTCAGGCGGCTGCCGCCGAACACCAGGGCCTCGGTCGTCAGGCGGTGGCCGACGCTGAGCGGGCCCACCACGTCGCCGTCGGCCTCCACATGGCTGCCGCCGCCCAACCCGATCGACAGCAGGTCGGGCATGCGGAAGAGCGTGCGCACGCCGCCCACCTCGACCACGCCGTTGGCCTCGCGCGGGAAGCCGTGGCGGAGTTGGCCGATGTCGGTGGTGGTGCCGCCGACGTCGATCACCATGGCGTCGGCGATGCCCGACAGGAAGGCCGCGCCGCGCATGGAGTTGGTGGCGCCCGACGCGAAGCTCAGCACCGGCTGGCGCATGGCGTGGGCGGCCAGCATCACCGTGCCGTCGTTCTGGGTGATGTAGAGCGGCGCCTTCAGGCCGCTCTCGGCGATGGCGGCCTCGAAGGCGGCCACCGTCTCCCGCGCCAGCTCGGCCAGGGCGGCGTTCATCAGGGCCGCGTTCTCGCGCTCCAGCAGGCCGATCCGCCCCAGCTCGTGCGAGCAGGTGATGGCGGCGTCGGGAATGATGGTGCGCACGATCTCCGCCGCCTCGGTCTCGCAGGACGGGTCGATCGGCGAGAAGACGGAGGCAATGGCGACGGCCTTCAGCCCGGCCGCGGCGAAGCGGTGGGCGGCGGCCGTGACCGCGGCCCGGTCGAGGGGCATGAAGGGCCGGCCGTCATAGTCGTGCCCGCCCTCGACCATCGCCACCTCGCCGCGCACCAGGTCGGCCAGGGCCGGCGGCCAGTCGCAGAAGGGCGGCAAGGTCGCCCCCGCCGGCAGGCCGATGCGCAGCGCGCCCACCCGGTTCAGCGAGCGGCCCTGGACGACCGCGTTGATGAAGTGGGTGGTGCCGATCATCACCGCGTCGATCGGCTGGCCGGTCACTTCGGGAAAGCGCGACAGCGCCTTCAGGGCCGCCAGGATGCCGCCGGTCACGTCGGCCGTGGTGGCGGTCTTGACCGCGCGCACGACGTTGCTGCCGGCGATCAGCACCGCATCGGTGTTGGTGCCGCCGACATCGATTCCAATCCGTCGCATCGCCTTTACTCCGCCGCCGTCGGCGCGAAGACCGATCGGAACTCGATGTCGTAGCCGAATGCCCGGGGGCCCACATGCTCCAGCCCCTTGGGCGTCATCAGGATCGGCGGGGCGGGCAGCGCCACCACCGCCACGCGCTGGCCGTAGCGCAGGGTCTCGGTGCCGATCGCCTCGCCCGTCACGGCATCCAGCACGCAAATCAGGTCGGGCACGGTCGCGACCGGCACGCCGTCGCGCCAGGCGACCGCCCATTCGTTCTGGAAGGCGATCTCCATGCGGGCGCCGCGGTCGCCGTCCAGCCCTTCGATGGTGGCGGTGCCACGCAGGAAGCCCTCGGTCGTCCGCCGCGCGATGTCCGACACCTTGCCCGCGAACAGGCGCAAGCCGCCCTCGGCCTCCAGGATGGCCGCGATCGGGTCGCTGTGGCGGCGCTGGGCCGCGCGCACGGCGCGGCCCAGGCCGATCGCCTTGGTGGTGGTGTGGTGGATCGCCCAGTCCTTCACCTCGCGGCCGGTGCGCGGCGCCTTGCAGGTGGACGCGACCGAGCCCAGCTCGACGCAGGCCTTGCGGCTGACGCGCTCCATCCATTTCCAGGTGGTGACGCGGGCGACGATCACTTCCTGCCCGCGGCAGTCGGCCATGGAGAGCGGCCAGGGCTGCAGGTCGCCGATGGCGAAGCTGGTCATCTGCGCCTCGGGGAAGGCGCGGCCCATGCAGTCGGCATCGACCACGGGGATGCCCAGGTGGGCCGCTGCCATCAGGGGCTGGATGGCGTTGCCGCCGCCGATCTCCAGCGACATGACGGCGCGGAACTTGCGGCCCTGGTAGCGCTCCATGATCTCGACCGCGCGCGCGACGGTGCGGCTGTCGGTCAGCCGCTCCTGGCCGACCAGCGGCGCACCCATGTTGGAGACGACGGCGACGTCGTCGTCGTCCGCCAGGTCGAACGGGTCCATCAGCGAGACCTGGCGGCCCTCGGCATAGAGCTGGCGCATGTTCAGCAGTCCCAGATAGGGGCTGCCGCCGCCGCCGGTGCCGAGAATCCAGGCACCAACCGCCAGCGATTCGATGTCTTCCAGGGGGATCGGGGTGGTGCGCACGGTCACAGGAACATCTCCCGGAGGATGGCGGCGGTGGTGGTGATGCCCAGCAGCACCGGGCAGGACAGGCGGCGGCGCACGGCGGCGCGGTGGGCCGGCGTGTAGCTGATGCAGTCCATGACGACCAGATCCGGCCGATGGGCGGCCATGCGGTCGCCAGCCGCCATCGCCTCGGCGTCGTCGGCCAGCGGCAGCAGCGCCTCGGCCACCACCTCCAGCCCCGGGCGCTCCCACTTGGCGGCCAGGGCCCCGGTCTGGGCCGGCAGCGGCACCAGCAGGCCCAGCCGCCCGGCCGGCAGCAGCCCGTCCGCCAGGCCCGACAAGAGGGCCGAGGGGAAGATGACGACGCCGGCAGGCTTCAGGCCGGGGAAGGCGCCGGTGCAGCACATCAGGGTGGCGCCCACGCCCGCCTCGGCCGCGAAGCCGTCGACCAGCGCCTGGGCGCGCGTGGTCACCAGGCGCTTGGACAGGACGGCACCGCTGCCGTCCGGCAGCTTGGTGAACAGCGTGTCGCCGTCATCGACCGGCGGCACGGCCGCCATCTCGTCCCGCGACAGGCCGTCCATGCAGCCGACCAGGCGCACGCGCGTGCCGGGCCCGACGGCGGCCTGCAGCAGGGCGGCCACATCCGGCCGCGGCGATTGCCCGATGACGATCGCCGCCAGCGTCCGCTCCTCCATTCCCGAACTCCTTCTCCCGCGGGGGGCCGCATGGCGGCGCTCTGTCGGCAAGGTTAGCACGGCGCGTGCCGGGCCACTCGCCATGGCCGCCGGCAGCCTGATATCGTCCGATCGCCATGACCGATGTCCCCGAAACTGCCTGGCGGATCGTGCCGCTGGCCGACCGCCCCGACCTCGTCCCGCCGCTGGCCCGGGCGCTGTGGGAATTCTGGGGCGCCACCTTCCCGCAGAAGACGGTGGCGGTCCGCACCGCCAGCCTCGAGGCCCGGATGAACCACGACCGCCTGCCGCTGGCGGTGGTGGCCGTGGCGCCGGACGGATCGGCGCTCGGCACCGCCAGCATCATGGCCGACGACATGGAGACCCGGCCCGACCTCAACCCGTGGCTCGCGACCGTGTTCGTGCTGCCCGGGCAGCGCAGCCGTGGCCTGGGGGCGGCGCTGTGCGCGGCGGCCGAGGCTGAGGCATGGCGCCTGGCGATCCCGCGCCTCTATCTCTTCACCTTCGACAAGCGGGGCTACTATGCCGGGCTCGGCTGGCGCGACCATGAGACGGTCGATTATGCCGGCCAGCCCACCGCGATCATGGTCAAGGACCGTCCCGCCCGGCCGGCGTGAGCGCCCGGCGCTTGTCCCGCCCGGCCGGGCTACCTATCCTCGCCGCCGGATAAAAGGGGAGGAACCGTGAACCAGGCAGCAAGCCAGAGCGCCGGGGCGGCCGGATCGAACGGTGGCGGATCGAACGGTGGTGGATCGGGCGACCATGCCGTCGTCGAAGGTGTGACCCGCGTCTACCCGTCCAATTCCGGCAACCCGCCCGTCCACGCGCTGGGGCCGATCGACATGGTGCTGCGGCGGGGCGAGTTCCTGTCGGTGGTCGGCCCGTCCGGCTGCGGCAAGTCCACCCTGCTCGACGTGCTGGCCGGCCTGTCGGCACCGTCCGACGGCCGCATCCTGTTCGAGGGCAAGGAAGTGCGGGGCGAGGTGCCGGACGGCGTCGGAGTCGTCTTCCAGGAAGATGCGTCCTTCCCCTGGCTGACCGTGTGGGACAACGCCGCCTTCGGCCTGCGCCGCGCCGGCGTCGACGGCGAGGAGATCCGCCGCCGCGTCGACGACGCGGTGTCGTTCATGGGCCTGAAGGATTTCGCCCGCGCCTACCCGGCCCAGCTCTCGGGCGGCATGCGCCAGCGCGTGTGCATCGCCCGCACGCTGGTGATGCAGCCGCGCCTGATCCTGCTCGACGAGCCCTTCGGCGCGCTCGACCAGCAGACGCGCCTGCTGATGGGCGACGAGTTGCTGAACCTGTGGCGGCGCACCGGCGCCACCGTCATGCTGATCACTCACGCGCTGGACGAGGCCGCGATGCTGTCCGACCGCGTCGGCGTCATGTCGTCCCGCCCCGGCCGCTTCATCGACATGGTGGAGACCGGCTGGCCGCGCGACCGCGACAGCCGCATCGTCGCGGAGGAGGCGTTCGGCCGAGTGACGGCGCGGCTGTGGTCGCAGCTACGCGGTGAATCGATGAAGGCACTCGGCATGGCCGGGGCGAAGGTCTGATGGAAATGAACCCGATCATCGTCGCCGCCCTCGTGGTGGCCGCAGCCGCCGTCATCGTCGCGGTTCTCCTCATGCGGCGGGGCGGCGGGGCTGCCGATGAACTGCGCGAAATGAGCGACCGGCTGGCCGACAGCCAGGCGGCCCTGGCCGGCCGGTTGGCCCAGATGGCCGAGCAGGCGACCGCCGCCCAGGCCGCCACCGCCGAGCGGCTGGCCGCCCAGGAGCGCCACATCGCCGAGGCGGTCGAACAGCGACTGGCGCGGCTGGGACAGAGCGTCGGCCAGACGCTGGAGCGCAATGCCCAGGCGGCGGCGGTGACGCTGGGCGACCTGACGGCCCGGCTGGCGGTGATCGACGCTGCCCAGACCAAGATCACCGAGCTGTCGACCCAGGTCGTCCAGCTCCAGGACATCCTGTCCAACAAGCAGGCGCGCGGCGCCTTCGGCGAGGTCCAGCTCGAGGCGCTGGTGTCCGGCATCCTGCCGCCCTCGGCCTATGCCTTCCAGGCGCCGCTGGGCGACGGGCGGCGCGTCGACTGCCTGTTGCACCTGCCGAACCCGCCCGGCTCGATCGCCATCGACGCCAAGTTCCCGCTGGAAAGCTGGCACGCCCTGCGCCAGGCCAAGGACGATGCCGCGCGCCTGGTCGCCAGCCGGGCCTTCGCCGCGGCAATCCTGCTGCATGTCCGCGCCATTGCCGACAAGTACATCGTGCCGGGCCAGACGGCCGAGAGCGCGCTGATGTTCATCCCGGCCGAGGCGGTCTATGCCGAGCTGCACGCGAACTTCCCCGAGGTGGTCGAGAAGTCCTACCTCTCGCGTGTCTGGATCGTGTCGCCGACCACGCTGATGGCGACGCTCAACACCGTGCGCGCGGTGCTGAAGGACGTGCGCATGCGCGAGCAGGCGGGTCTGGTGCAGAAGGAGGTGCGGCTGCTGATCGACGATGTCGGCCGCCTCGACGACCGGGTCGGGCGCCTGCAGCGCCATTTCGACCAGACGAGCGAGGACGTGCGCCAGATCCGCATCTCGACCGACAAGGTCACCAAGCGCGGCGAGCGCATCGGCGAACTGGAGGTGGAGGACGCGGCCACCATTGCGCTGCGCGCCGTGCCGCCGACGGCGCCGGCCGCCCTGCCACCCGCCTGAAGCCGGGCGGGTCGGGAAGGGGGATCGGTCGACCGGCGACCGATCGCGAATGGAGGAGAACCGAGCCGGCACGGAACTTGGATACAGTCGCCAAGGCTGGGCACAAACGGGATGGCGCAATGGTATTCCTTCGGTATACCATTTTTCATGCCCATGGCCGGCAGGTGCCGCGATCGGCTCGGGGCCTCTCATTCGATGGCGACAGGAGTGCCGCATGCTTCCCCAGGCGCGTGCCCCCCACCCGGGCGAAATAGCGATCATCGACCTTGCCGATATCGACAGCCCCGACCCGGCCAAGCGGGCCCGCCTGGCCGAGGAGGTCGCCAAGGCGTCTCGTGAGGTCGGCTTCTTCTATATCGTCAACCACGGGATTCCGGCCGCCTCGGTCGGGCGCATGTTCCAGTCGGCCGAGGAGTTCTTCTCGCTCCCGGCCGACGACAAGAACGCCGTCTCGATCTCCAGGTCGAAGCTGTTCCGCGGCTACATCCCGCCCAACCATATCGGCGTCGACCAGAAGCTGAAGGCGAACCTGCAGGAGGCCTTCCAGATCCATCTCGACCTGCCGGCCGACGATCCCGACGTGGCCGCCGGCAAGCCGATGCACGGGCCCAACCCGTGGCCCGCCGCCATGCCGTCGCTGAAGCCGGACATGACCGCCTACCAGGGCCAGCTCTGGTCGCTGGGCCAGCGGATGCTGCCGCTCTTCGCGCTGGGGCTGGGCCTGCCCGAGGATGCGTTCAGTCCCTACTTCACCAAGCCGATGATCATGCTGCGGATCCTGCACTACCCGCCGCAGGCGCCCGACGATTCGACCGAGAGCATCGGCACGCGCGCCCATACCGACACCGGCGTCTTCACCATCCTGGCCCAGGACACGGTGGGCGGGCTGGAGATCCTGACCAAGGGTGGCGACTGGATGACCGTGCCGCCGATCCCCGACAGCTACGTCGTCAACATCGGCGAGATGATGAAGGCATGGTCGGATGCCATCTTCTCGTCGACCCCGCACCGGGTGGTGAACCGCTACGGGCTTGAGCGCTACTCGGTGCCGTTCTTCGTCAATCCGGACTACGACACCATCTTCAAGCCGTTGGTGACGAACCCCGCGCCGACCGACCTGCCGCAGTTCCACAGCTCGCTCGACCGCACCAAGAACATCAAGATCGGCGAGTGGATGGTGGATCTCTACTCGCGCATCTATCCCTCGCCCTACAAGACGGCGGCCGCCGAAAAGCCCCTCGCCGCCGCGCAATGAGCCGCGGCGCCGCATCCGGGCCGGTCGTCCGGCCAGTGACGATCGAGGAAGACCAGCGCCCTGCCACCCCGCCCGGCATCGTCCGGGTGGAGGTGGCGGGCCTGTCGAAATCCTACGAATCCGACCGCGGGCCGGTCACGGCGCTGGAGGGGATCGACCTGCAGATCCACGACAGCGAGTTCCTGACGGTGCTGGGCCCCAGCGGCTGCGGCAAGAGCACGCTGCTGAAATGCATCGCCGGGCTGGAGCCGGTCTCGGCCGGGCGCATCCTGATCGACGGCAAGGCGGTGACCCGGCCGCCGGCCGACCTCGGCATCGTCTTCCAGCGCGACCTGCTGCTGGACTGGCGCACCAACCTGCAGAATGTCCTGATCAGCGTCGAGTTCCTCGGGCTGAAGCCGCGTGACTTCGAGGAGCGGGCGCGCCAGCTCCTCGATCTCTTCGGCCTGGCGGGTTACGAGGACCGCTACCCGTGGGAACTGTCGGGCGGCATGCGCCAGCGCGTCGCCATCTGCCGGGCGCTGGTCGACAATCCGGGCTTCCTCCTGATGGACGAGCCTTTCGGCGCGCTCGACGCGATGACGCGGGACGAACTGAACCTGGAGCTGCAGCGGATCTGGCTGCGCGACAAGAAGACCGCCCTCTTCATCACCCACAGCGTGCCCGAGGCGGTGTTCCTGTCGGACCGCATCATCGTCATGGACCGCAACCCCGGACGCATCGCGGCCGAGTTCGTGGTCGACCTGCCGCGGCCGCGCACGCTGGCCGATCGCGAGACCCAGCCCTTCATCCGCTACAGCGCCGAAATCCGCGCGACCATCACCGGCCTGGGGATCATCCGCAATGGCTAGCGTCGCAATCGCCCGCCGCCGCCGGTCGCGATTCCTGACCGACATCCTGCCCGTCATCCTGGTCCTGGGCAGCGTGGTGGCGATCTGGCAGGCGGTCGTGATGATCTTCCGCATCCCGCCCTTCCTGCTGCCCTCGCCGGTGGTGGTGGCGACGGAGTTCATGTCCTCGCCCGCCTTCTACCTGTCCAACACCGCCTTCACCCTGACGACGACGGTGACGGGCTTCCTCTTCGCGCTGGTGGTGGGGGTGGCGCTGGCGCTTCTCATCGTCTCTTCGCGGATCTTCGACCGGGTGCTGTTCACGCTGCTGTCGGCGCTGCACAGCGTGCCCAAGGTGGCGCTGGCGCCGCTGCTCGTCATCTATCTCGGCACCGGGATGACGCAGAAGGTGGTGATCGCGGCGATGATCGCGGTCTTCACCATCGTCATCAACACCGTGGTCGGCCTGCGCTCGGTCGATCCAGAGGTGCTGAACATGGCCTATTCCAAGCGCGCGAGCCGCCTCACCATCCTGCTGAAGGTGCGCCTGCCCCAGGCCCTGCCGAACCTGTTCGGCGCCTTGAAGGCCGCCACCACCTTCACCCTGATCGGTGCCATCGTCGGCGAGTTCGTCGCCGGCGAGCAGGGGCTGGGCTACGTCATCCTGACCGCCCAGGGCGCCTTCGACACGCCGCGCGCCTTCGTGGCCGTGGTCATCCTGGGGATGGTCGGGACCTCGCTGTTCCACCTGCTGGCCTTCATCGAGCGCAAGGTCATCCCCTGGCACGTCTCCATCCGTTCCGAGCGGCGCGGCCGCTGACATGAACCATCGAAAGGAATAGTGGGATGCGGCATCTGGTGAAGCGCCTGGATCTGGTGAAGGGCCCGGGTCTGGTGCGTAGACTGGCGGCCGGCCTGGCGATCCTGTCGGCGGCATGCGTGGCGGCCGCCGGCGGGGCCGGCGCGCAGACCCTGTCCAAGGTCACCGTGCAGCTTGCCCTGGAGCCGGCCGGCACCACGGCGGCCCTGTTCCTGGCCGAGGCCAAGGGCTGGAACCGCGAGGCCGGCTTCGAAGCCGACATCAAGGACGGCCGCGGCAGCATGGCCAGCATCCAGCTCGTCGCCGCCGGCCAGATGGACATCGGCACGGGCGGGCTCGGTGCCATGGCGGTCGCCAAGGGCAAGGGCGCGCCGCTGATCTCGATCGCCGGCCTGTCGCGCCGCACCGACCTCGGCGTGCTGGTCGATGCGAACGGCCCGATCCGCACCGTGGCCGACCTGCGCGGCAAGCGCGTGCTGCTGTTTGCCGCCAGCCCGTGGGTCCCCTTCCTCGACAGCTTCCTGAAGAATGGCGGGCTCACCCGCAACGACCTGACGATCGTCTTCCTGGATGCCGGCGCCTTCAACGCCGCCTACGCGGCCGGCCAGGCCGACGCGGTGATGAGCATCGGCCCCTACGTCCTGCCGGTCATCGGCGACCGCCGCCCGTCGCGCGTTATCGACGCTGCCGAATACGGGGTGTCCTCGCCCGGCACCGGGCTCTATGTCCGCGAGGAGATGGTGCAGAAGTCGCCCGAGCTGCTGGGCCGGTTCGTGAAGAACCAGATCCGCGCCTGGGACCACATCTTCGCCGGCAATGCCGACGAGGCGGTGGCCGCCATCATGAAGGCGCGGCCCAACGCCAAGCTCAATCCCGACATCCTGAAGGGCCAGATCGCGGCCTATCGCCCCTATTTCGACACGCCCAACACCAAGGGCAAGCCGATCGGCTGGCAGTCGGAGATCGACTGGAAGGAGACGATCCGCTCGGGCGAGGAAGCCGGCCTGCTGAAGCCGGGCTACAAGCCGGCGGACTTCTTCACCAACCGCTTCGTCGAATAGCGGGGGTCCCCCCGGAGCGCCAGGGCGCTCCGGGGGGCGCCGGTCACATGATGACGAAGTCGCCGGAGTTGTTGCCGGTCGGGCCTTCGTTCAGCTTGTCGAGCTGGCTGACGGCGGTGATGTTGTTGAAGACGGCGATCAGCTCCGCGCCCGCGGTGCTGGTCATGTCCTCGTCGAAATACATCTCCGCCTGGTTCGTGCTGGTATTGAAGAAGATGTAGAAGCCGGGCTTGTTGTTGTCGGCAGCACCTTCCGACAGGAACGTGTCGAACTGCGCCAGGTCGGAATAGCCCTGGCCCGTGGCGATCAGCAGGTTGTCGTTGGCCGTGCTGCCGACGCCGGTCGTGCCTTTGTAGCCGTCAATCGCTGCCATGCCGCCGAAGTTGTTGCCGTTGAAGACCAGCAGGTCGACACCGCCGGTGAAGTCTTCCAGCGAATCCACCGACTCGAACGGGCCGTCCATCATGAACTGGTCGGAGCCGGCACCGCCTTCCAGCTCGTCATCGCCATAACCGCCGACCAGGGTGTCGTCGAGCGCGCCGCCGATCAGGGTGTCGTTCTCCTGGCCGCCGAACAGCTCGTAGGTGCCGTTGGTCTCGCGCGAGGCATCAAGGTAGTCCTCGCCCTCGTTGCCGAACACCACCATCGACTCGCCGGCCGCGACGTTGCCGTCGGCGAAGACGACGTTGTCCTCATCCTGGCTGAAGTTGACCGTCTCGAAGTTCTTCAACGACAGGTCGCGGAGCTGCTGGTCGGTCGTGCCGTTGAACGAGATCTCGTCGTCGCCGTCGCCGCCATCATTGGCGTCGGTGATGAAGAGGCCGCGCTCATAGGTGACCGTGTCGTCGCCCTCGCCGCCCTCGACCGTCACGGCGGCATTGGGGAAGATCCCCTCCGAGCCGATGCCCGAGGTGTCGCCGACATAGATCGAATCGTCGCCGCCACCGCCCAGCAACTGCTTGTCGCCGACCGAGCCCTCGGCGATGCCGATGGTATCGTCGTCATCCCCGCCGTCGAACGTGTCGTCGCCGAAGTTCTGGCCGATGATGCTGTCATTGCCACCGTCGCCGAAGACCTGCACGTCGCCGGCATTGGCCTCCAGGTTGGCGATGTCGTTGTTCTCTCCCAGGTAGACGATGTGATCGCCCGTGGTCGAGATGATGTTCACCAGGTCCTGCAGCTTATCCATGTAGATGAGCTTGTCGCCGGTGTCGCTGTCGCCGACCGTCACGGTGTCGTTGCCGTTGCCGGCGAAGATCGTGTCGTTGCCGACATCCGGGTCGATGACGTCGTTGCCGGCACCGCCGTACAGGATGTCGTTGCCGGCCCCGCCATAGATCTGGTCGTTGCCGAGGTCGCCCGCGACGTTGTCGTTGCCGGCCCCGCCCAGCAGCGTGTCGTTCTCCTGGCCGCCATAGACCGAATCGTTGCCCGCGCCGGCGACCACGAAATCGGCCCCGGTGTTGCCATAGACGCGGTCGTTGCCGTCACCGGTCGAGATCGTGTCGGCACCACCAAGGCCCCACACCTGCACCGACTGCGTCGTGCCGGCCAGGATGGTCACGTCGTTGCCCGCGTCGTCCGTCAGCGTGTCGGTCAGCCGGTCGCCGACCCAGAGCTGGCCACCATTCGACAGCACGATATTGGCGCTGGCCGGCGTCGGATCGTCGCCGCCGATCTGGCGTGCCAGCATGTTGGGGATGTAGGCGTACCGAATCTCGCCCGCCGGCAGCGGCGCCCCGTTGATGTCCCGCGACTTGACGATCGCGATGTCGGTCCCGTTCTCGACGATGTCGAACTGCTGGGCCTGGAGGGCCGGATCGGAGATTTGCAGCACGTCCGAGCGGAAGTCGAACGTCTGGCCGAGAATCTTGAGATCGAAATTCGACGATCCGTTCCAACTGAAGATTGCCATGGGAACTTCCTTATCTACTTCCTGCGCTGAGCTGCGAGCCAGCCGCCGTCGCCGCGCGCTCGAACCGGCCATCTCTCGCTTGTCGCGGCGGGACGGCTCGGCGGTGGGATGGACTAGGCCCACCCGGACGGGCTCATGGGGCGAACCGCCCCGGGCGCCATTGGTTCCCGCCGTCATACCTAAATTCAGTGTAACGTTCGGAACGGGTTCTGTGGCGAATCGGCTCCGCGGCAATCGGCTTTCGGCTACAATGGGCGCCATTCGGCAACCCATCGGAGCCAGCGCCAGATGACCGGATTCTCGATCTTCGTGCTGCTGGTGCTGGTGCTGGCCGTGCTGCTCGTCGTCATGGGGGTGAAGGCGGTGCCCCAGGGCCGCGAGTACACGGTCGAGCGGTTCGGCCGATACACCCGCACCCTGACGCCCGGCCTCAACCTGATCGTGCCGCTGGTGGATCGCATCGGCGCCAAGCTGTCGATGATGGAAACCGTCCTGGATGTGCCGCAGCAGGACGTGATCACGCGCGACAACGCGCTGGTCACGGTCGACGGCGTCGTCTTCTTCCAGGTGCTGGACGCCGCCCGCGCGGCCTACGAGGTCTCGCACCTGGAGAACGCGATCCTGAACCTGACCATGACCAACGTGCGCACCGTCATGGGCTCCATGGACCTCGACGAGCTGCTGTCCCAGCGCGACAAGATCAACGCCCAGCTCCTGACCGTGGTGGACGAGGCGACCACAAGCTGGGGCGTGAAGGTGACGCGCATCGAGATCAAGGACATCTCGCCGCCGCGCGATCTGGTCGACAGCATGGGCCGCCAGATGAAGGCCGAGCGCGACAAGCGCGCCGCCATCCTGGAGGCCGAGGGCCTGCGCCAGGCCGCCATCCTCAAGGCGGAGGGCGAGAAGCAGGCGACCATCCTGGCGGCCGAGGGCCGGCGCGAGGCTGCTTTCCGCGACGCCGAGGCGCGCGAGCGCGAGGCTGAGGCGGAAGCCCGCGCGACGGCGGTGGTTTCCCAGGCGATCGGCGCGGGCAGCGTGCAGGCGGTCAACTACTTCGTGGCCCAGCGCTATGTCGCCGCCCTGGAGAAGGTGGCCTCGGCCCCGAACCAGAAGGTCCTGATGATGCCGCTGGAGGCCGCCAGCGTGATCGGCTCGATCGCCGGCATCGGCGAACTGGCGCGCGAGGCGTTCGCCACGAGGCCGGCGCCGACGCTGCCGCCGACCCTGCCGCCGGGGATTCCGCCGGCCTAGGCCCGGAACGCAGCGGCATGTCCGGCATCGAGTTCTGGCACTGGCTCAGCCTGGGGGCGATCCTGGCCGTCGTCGAGATGGTGGCGCCCGGGGTCTATTTCCTCTGGCTCGGCATCGCCGCCCTGCTGGTGGGCGGCGTCGCCTGGCTGTGGCCCGACCTGCACTGGCAGTACCAGGTGCTGCTGTTCGCGCTCTTCGCCATCGCCGACGTCACCCTGTCGCGGCGCTGGATGCGGGCGCGCCCGGCCGTCACCGACCAGCCGCACCTGAACCGCCGGGGCGAGCAGTATGTCGGCCGGCTGCTGACGCTGGACCAGCCGATCGTCGACGGGGTCGGCCGCGCCCATGTCGAGGACACCATGTGGCGGGTGAGCGGCCCCGACCTGCCGGCCGGCCAGCGCATCCGCGTGGTCGGCGTGGATGGCGCCACCTTGCGGGTCGAAGCCGCCTGACCGGCGGCGCCGACGATGGCCAGGGACCGTTTCTCCGCCGCCGAGGCGCGGCGCATCGCGCTGGCTGCCCAGGGCTTCGCCGAGGCGCGGCCGACCGGGCCGGTCGACGCGCGCCATGTCCGCCGGGTGCTGGACCGGGTCGGGCTCTTGCAGATCGATTCGGTCAACGTCCTGGTGCGGTCCCACTACCTGCCGCTGCACGCCCGGCTGGGCCAGTATCCGACCGCACTGCTCGACCGCCTGGCCTATGACCGGCGTCGCAGCCTCTTCGAATATTGGGGCCACGAGGCCTCGCTGCTGCCGCTGGAACTGCATCCGCTGATGCGCTGGCGGATGAATGGCGCGCGCGAGGGCAGGGGCCTCTACAGCGGCCTGGCGCGCTTCGGCGCCGAGCGCGGCGACTATATCGCCCGGGTCCTGGACGAGGTGACCGACCGCGGCGCGCTCGGCGCCGGCGACCTGTCGGACGGCAGCCGCGGCGAAGGCGGCTGGTGGGGCTGGAGCGACGGCAAGTCCGCGCTGGAGTACCTGTTCTGGACCGGCCAGGTGACGACCGCCACCCGCCGCAACTTCGAGCGCATCTACGACCTGCCCGAACGCGTGCTGCCGGCGGCCGTGCTGGCGGCCGCGGCGCCGGCCGAGGACGAGGCCCAGCGCCGGCTGCTGCGCATTGCCGCGCGCGCGCTCGGTATCGCCACCTATCGTGACCTGCGCGACTATTTCCGCCTGCCGGTGGAGGGCAGCAAGCAGCGCCTGGCCGAACTGGTGGAGGCAGGCGACCTGCGCCCGGTCGCGGTCGAAGGCTGGGACCAGACCGCCTATCTGCACGCCGAGGCGCGCCTGCCCCGGCGGATCGCGGCCGCGGTCCTGCTGTCGCCCTTCGATTCGCTGATCTGGGAGCGCGACCGGACGGAGCGGCTGTTCGGCTTCCACTACCGCATCGCCCTCTACACGCCGGCCGCCAAGCGCACGCATGGCTATTACGTCCTGCCGTTCCTGCTGGGCGACCGGCTGGTCGGGCGCATCGACCTGAAGTCCGATCGCGCCGCCGGCCGGCTGCTGGTGCTGGCTGCCCATGGCGAGCCCGGGGTCGATCCGGCGGCGGTGGCGCCGGCGCTCCATATGGAGCTTGCCGGGCTCGCCCGCTGGCTGGGGCTGGACGGGCTGACGATCACGGCGCGCGGCGACCTTGCCCCGGCGCTCATCCGCATGGCGGGGTAGGCCGATGGGCAACGCGCTGGTGCCGGAACTCTATTGCACCGACATCGACCGCAGCCTGGCCTTCTATACGGGCGTGCTGGGCTTCCACGTCCGCTACGCCCGGCCCGAGGAGGGCTTTGCCTATCTCGAGCGCGAGGGGGCCGAACTGATGCTCGACCGGCTGGCCTCGGGGCCGGCGGTCGCGGGCAGCCGGACGTGGCTGGCGGGGCCGATCGCCCACCCGTTCGGCCGCGGCATCAACCTGCAGATCCGGGTGGCCGACGTCGACGGGCTGCACCGGGCCGCCCGCGCCGCCGGGACCACGATCTTCCTGGAGATGGAGGAGAAGTGGTATCGCGCGGGGACGCACGAGGTCGGCAACCGGCAGTTCATCCTGCTCGACCCGGACGGCTACCTGCTGCGCTTCTACCAGGACCTGGGGCGGCGGCCCCTGGTCGCCTAGCTAGCTCGTCGGCGGGCGGATCATCGCCGCACCCAGGATCGGGCCATGCTCCTTGGCCTGGACGATGATGACAGCACCCCGGCCGGCCGTCAGCGCGTCGGAGGTATAGGCCAGCCGCTGCGCGGCACCCGACCACTCGCCGATCGGCACCATCGAATGCACGACATGGGCGTTCACCATCGCGCGCCCGCTGTTCTCGCCGCGCTCGACGACGGTCTTGTGGGTGCGGGCGAAGACCGCCAGCCACACCGTCGCCGGGCCGGCGCCGGCCCGCTCCGGCAGCACGGCCGTCACGGTGCTGCCGTCCTGCAACAGCTCGACCGGCAGGTGCGGCTTGGTCGCCGCCTCGCGGATCATCCGCTCGACCGTCTCGCGCTCGGTGCCGACCGCCTGGGCCCGGCCGTCGATCACCATCTGCGGGGTATAGACGTAGCGCAGGCCCATGGCGGCCTTGTAGCCGCGCTGGCGGGCCGAGCTCTCGACCCGGCTGAACGGGTCGGTCCAGCCCATGTAGTTCCAGTAGTCGACATGGAAGGAGAGGGCGATCACGTCGCCGCGGCCGGCCAGTTCGGCCAGGAACTTGTCCGCCGCCGGGCAAGACGAGCAGCCCTGCGAGGTGAACAGCTCGACGACGACGGGGCCACGCTCGCCGGCCTGGCCGGCAAGCGGCACACCACCGACGGCGACGGCGGCAGTGGCGGCGATCGAACGGAGGAAGTGGCGGCGGGTGACCATGGAAGGCACCTTACGCCGGTCTGGCCCGGCTAGGAATTCAACCCGCCATCACGTCCGCGTGACGGTTTCGTGCGCGGGTTGTGGTCGACGGCCAGCCCCCGGACCGGACGATCCGGGGGCTGGCCGAACGATCAGGCGGCGTCCTTCAGCATGCCGCGCAGCACGTACTGCAGGATGCCGCCATGGCGGTAGTATTCCAGCTCGTCCAGCGTATCGATGCGGCAGAGCAGCTCGACGTTCTCGGTCCGGCCATCGGCGCGGTGGATGCGGCAGGTGATGTCCATGCGCGGCCGCACGCCCTCGGCGATGCCCAGGATGTCGAACGTCTCGGTGCCGTCCAGCCCCAGCGTCTTGCGCGTCTGGCCGTCCTTGAACTGCAGCGGCAGGACGCCCATCCCGACCAGGTTCGAGCGATGGATGCGCTCGAAGCTCTCGACGATGACCGCGCGCACGCCCAGCAGGCGCGTGCCCTTGGCCGCCCAGTCGCGCGACGAGCCGGTGCCGTATTCCTTGCCGGCGACGATGACCAGCGGCACGCCCTCGGCCTGGTACAGCATGGCCGCGTCATAGATCGGCATGACGTCGCCGGAGGGCAGGTGGCGGGTCACGCCGCCCTCGGTGCCCGGTGCCATCTCGTTGCGGATGCGGATGTTGGCGAAGGTGCCGCGCATCATGATCTCATGGTTCCCGCGGCGCGCGCCGTAGGAGTTGAAATCGTTCGGCCGCACCTGGTAGCCCAGCAGGTATTCCCCGGCCGGGCCGGCCTTGCGGATGTTGCCGGCGGGCGAGATGTGGTCGGTGGTGATGCTGTCGGCCAGGACGGCCAGCGGCCGGGCGCCGACGATGTCCATGATCGGCGCCGGGACCTTCGGCATATCCTCGAAATAGGGCGGCGACTTGACGTAGGTCGAGCCCGAATCCCAGCGATAGGTCTGCCCCTCGGCCGTGGCGATCGTCCGCCACTCGGGCGGGCCCTCGAAGACGTTGCCGTAGCGGGTGGTGAACATCTTGGGCGTCAGCGCCTTTTCCATCGTGCTGGCGACGTCGGCCGAGGACGGCCAGATGTCGCGCAGGTAGACGGGGTTGCCGTCGCTGCCGGTGCCCAGCGGCTCCGTCGTCAGGTCGATCTTCATGGAGCCGGCCAGCGCGTAGGCGACCACCAGCGGCGGCGAGGCCAGGTAGTTGGCCTTCACCTGCGGGTGGACGCGGCCCTCGAAGTTGCGGTTGCCGGACAGCACGGCCGCCACCGTCAGGTCGCCCTCGTCGATGGCGTTGGCGACCGGCTCCGGCAGCGGGCCGGAATTGCCGATGCAGGTGGTGCAGCCGTAGCCGACGAGCTGGAAGCCCATGGCGTCGAGGTCGTCCTGCAGGCCGGCGGCCACCAGATAGTCGGTCACCACCTGGCTGCCGGGGGCGAGCGAGGTCTTCACCCACGGCTTGCTCTTCAG
Organism: Stella humosa; assembly: GCF_006738645.1. GTDB lineage: Bacteria > Pseudomonadota > Alphaproteobacteria > ATCC43930 > Allostellaceae > Allostella > Allostella humosa. The sequence continues at coordinate 47,032 of NZ_AP019700.1, forward strand.
GCCGCGGGCCCGCGCGTTGCGGGCCACCAGGCCGGCGGCGACCAGCACCGACGGGTTGGAGGTGTTGGTGCAGCTCGTGATCGCGGCGATCACCACGTCACCCTGCTTCACGGCATAGTTCTGGCCGGCGACGGCCACTTCCTTGGCCAGGACGGCGGCATCCTCGCTGCCGACGAACTTCGGCAGCTCGCCCGCGAAGGCGGTCGCGGCCTGGGACAGCGGCACCCGGTCCTGCGGCCGGCGCGGGCCGGCCAGCGAGGGCTCGACGGTGCCGAGGTCGAGTTCGAGCGAGCTGGTGAACTCCGGATCGGGCGAGCCGGCGTCGCGCCACATGCCCTGCGCCTTGGCATAGGCCTCGACCAGCGCCACGCGCTGCGGGTCGCGGCCGGTGAAGGCCAGGTAGCGCAGCGTCTCGCGGTCGATCGGGAAGAAGCCGCAGGTGGCGCCATATTCCGGCGCCATGTTGGCGATGGTGGCGCGGTCGGCCAGCGGCATGTTGTCCAGGCCCGGGCCGTAGAATTCGACGAACTTGTTCACCACGCCGTGCTTGCGCAGCATCTGGGTGACGGTCAGCACCAGGTCGGTGGCCGTCATGCCCTCCTTCAGGCGGCCGGTCACCTTGAAGCCCACCACCTCGGGGATCAGCATCGACACGGGCTGGCCCAGCATGGCGGCCTCGGCCTCGATGCCGCCGACGCCCCAGCCCAGCACGGCCAAGCCGTTCACCATGGTGGTGTGGCTGTCGGTGCCGACCAGCGTATCGGGATAGGCCACGGTGCGGCCGGTGTCGTCGTTCGTCCAGACGGTCTGCGACAGGTATTCCAGGTTCACCTGGTGGCAGATGCCGGTGCCGGGCGGCACGACGCGGAAGTTGCGGAAGGCGGTCTGGCCCCAGCGCAGAAACTCGTAGCGCTCGCGGTTGCGCTCGAACTCCAGGTCGACGTTCTCGCCGAATGCCTTCTGGCTGCCGAAGGCGTCGACCATCACCGAATGGTCGATGACCAGGTCGACGGGCGACAGCGGGTTGATCTTCTGCGGGTCACCGCCCAGCTTCTCCATCGCTTCGCGCATGGCGGCCAGGTCGACGACGGCGGGCACGCCGGTGAAGTCCTGCATCAGCACGCGGGCCGGGCGATAGGCGATCTCGCGATCGGAGCGGCGATCCTTCAGCCAGGCACCCATCGCCTTCACGTCGTCGACGGTGACCGTGCGGCCGTCCTCGTAGCGCAGCAGGTTCTCAAGCAGGACCTTCAGCGAATAGGGCAGGCGCGTCAGGTCGCCGATCGTCTCGGCCGCAGCCGGCAGGCTGAAGTAGTCATAGCTCTTGCCCTGGACTTCCAGGGTCCGGCGTGTCTTCAGGCTGTCGGTACCGGGCACGGGTATTCTCCTCGCGGAACGGATGGCAGGGGCGGCCGCGTGAGGGGGAGGGCGCGGCGGCGCCTATAGATATCCATCCGATGCGGGAAGTCCAGTGCGGGACGTCCGGCTGGACGGGCGCAGACCGGCCATGCATGCCGGCCTGCGCCCGGAACCGGGGCTAGTAGCCGTTCCAGTCACGCTTTTCGCGATTGATCCGCTGGCCCTGGCGGTTCTGCATGTCGCGGATGCGCTGGCGCTCACCCCGGCTGACATAGCCATCGGCCTTGGCCCGGCGCTCCACGCGGTTCACCCGGCGCTGGCCCTGGTCAAGCTTCCAGGCTTCCTGGGCCGACAGCGTGCCCGAGCGATAGCCTTGCTCGATTCGCTGGCTCTGGATCGCCTGACGGCGGTCGATGCCGGGGGTGCCGGACTGGGCGAAAGCCGGCAGGGCGACGGCCGAAAGCAGGATGGCTGCAAAGACGGAACGCATGTGCGGGTCCTTTCGGGAAATGGGTGGGCCTTGCGGCCTCAGCCATTGAAACCGTCCAGCCCGCCGATCCGTTCCCGGCTCTGGCTATCCCGCGGAATAGACGAGTACCCCGTCCTCGCGCCGGTCGCGCCGGATGCGGCCGCGCTGGTGCAGGTAGGCCAGGTGGGCGATGGCCTCGCCGATGGCAAAGCCCAGTTGGTGCAGGTCGAGCTTGCGGCGGAACAGCACCGGCAGGATGTCGGCCGCCGTGCGCGGCTGGTCGAGCGCGCCCAGCACGTCGGCCAAGCGGTCGTCATGGTGGTCCTTCAGCGCCTGGACCCGCGAATGCAGCCCGTGGAAGGGCAGGCGGTGGGACGGCAGCACCAGCGTGTCGGCCGGCAGGTCGAAGAACTGTTCCAGGCAGTCCAGATACTCGCCCAGCGGGTCGGCCTCGGGCTGGGACGGCCAGACGCTGACGTTGGGGGTGATCTTGGGCAGTACGATGTCGCCCGAGATCAGCACGCCGGCGCTGGGGGAATGCAGGCAGGCATGCTCGGGCGCGTGCCCGCGGCCGATCAGCACGTCCCAGTCATGGGCGCCGATGCGGATGCGCTCGCCCGCCTGGATGCGGCGGAAGACCGACGGCACCGGCGCCACCCGGTTGCGATAGGGCTCGCCGCGGTCGGCGAACTGCTCCAGCCAGTCCTGCCCCAGCCCGTGCATGCGATAGAATTCGACCCGGCTGCCGTGGACATGGTTGCGCTCGTCGATCGACAGCGCCTGGGCCATCAGCCATTCGGTCTGGCTCATCCACAGTTCGGCGCCCAGCTCCTCGCACAGCCAGCCCGCCAGCCCGACATGGTCGGGGTGGAAATGGGTGACGATGACGCGTTTCACCCCGCGCGGCCCCTTCAGAGCCTTGGCGTCGAAATGCCGGCCCCAAAGCTCCTTGGTCTCGTCGCGAGCGATGCCGCAATCGACGATGGTCCAGCCGTCGCCATCCTCCAGCAGCCACAGGTTGATGTGGTCGAGCGCGAACGGCAGCGGCATGCGCAGCCAGTGGATGCCGGGGGCGACCTCGATCGTGGTGCCCCCCGCCGGTGCTTCGTCATGCGGGAAGATCAGGGGGGCGGAGTCGGGCGCCATCGGGTCAGCCTCGGATCGAATTGCGGATGAATCGGGTCATGGCGGCCAGCACCTGTTGGCGCTGGTCGCGGTGCGGGCTGTGGCCGCAGCCGGGCAGCATCATGGTCTCGACCGGACCGGCGGCGCGGTCGGCGATCGCGTCGAGCTGCGCCTGCGTGCCGTACTGGTCGCCCTCGCCCTGGATCACCAGGGTGGGGCAGGCGATGGCACCCAGACGGTCGAGGCAGTTCCAGCCGCGGAAGGCGGCCGTCTGCCAAGTGTCGTGCCAGCCATGGAAGACGGCGTCGGTCTGCTGCCCGTGGTGGCGCATCAGCTTCTCGCGCAGCCCGCCCCGATAGATCGGCAGGGCCTCGCGGATGCCGGCCAGTGTCTCTTCCTCGACGAAGACGTGGGGGGCCTCGGCGATGACGCCCTCGACATTCCGCCCGGCGACGCTGCCGGCATGCATCAGCGCGATGGTGGCGCCGTCGCTGTGGCCGACCAGGATCGGCCGGCCGATGCCGAGTGCCGCCAGGATGCCGGGCAGGGCGCGGTCGGCCTCGATGTCGAGATAGTCGGTCGGCAGCGGCAGGTGGCGCGGGTCGGACCCGCCGAAGCCCCGCCGGCTGTAGGCCATGGCCGGCAGCCCGGTCGCGGCCGCCAGGGCACCCGGAAAGTCGCGCCACAGGCCGGCCGATCCCAAGGCCTCGTGCAGGAACACGAGGACCGGTCCTTCCACGGGCCGGGCCAGGGTCCGGGCGCCGAACCAGCGATATTCGAGGCGATGATCTTCGACCCGCACCGCCTCGGTCGGCGGGTCGATCAGGGTGGCGGTCGCCATGGGATCGGGGCCAGACTACCCGGAAGGTGGGGGCGGGTCCACCCGGCGCGGGCGTCTCTAGACGGAGCGCTTGCGACGGCGGGGTTGCGAGCCTTGCCGATGTTCCGGTATTGCGTGCCCAGCCCCGGGCAAGCATGATCCGCGGCCTTTCCGGACAGGCACCAGGATGAGCAACGTCAATACCTATCGGGCCGGGCCCGACGAGCGCGGGCATTTCGGTCCCTATGGCGGCCGCTATGTGGCCGAGACGCTGATGCCGCTCATCCTCGAGGTCGAGGCGGCGTACAAGGCGGCCAAGGCCGATCCGGCCTTCCAGGCGGAGATGGACTACTACCTGGCCCACTATGTCGGCCGGCCGAGCCCGCTCTATTACGCCCAGCGCCTGACCGAGCATCTCGGCGGGGCCAAGGTCTACTTCAAGCGCGACGAGCTGAACCACACCGGCGCGCACAAGATCAACAACTGCCTGGGCCAGGTCATGCTGGCCCGCCGCATGGGCAAGAAGCGCATCATCGCCGAGACCGGGGCGGGACAGCACGGCGTCGCCACGGCGACCGTGGCGGCCCTCTTCGGCATGAAGTGCCAAGTCTACATGGGCGCCACCGACATCGAGCGCCAGAAGCCCAACGTCTTCCGCATGCGCCTGCTGGGTGCCGAGGTGATCCCGGTCACTTCGGGTGCCGGCACGCTGAAAGACTCGATGAACGACGCCCTGCGGGCCTGGGTGGCGCAGGTCGAGGACACCTTCTACTGCATCGGCACGGTGGCTGGCCCGCACCCCTATCCCGCCATGGTCCGCGACTTCCAGTCGGTCATCGGCGAGGAGGTGCGCGAGCAGATGATGGCGGCCGAAGGGCGCCTGCCCGACACGCTGGTCGCCTGCATCGGCGGCGGCTCCAACGCCATGGGTCTCTTCTATCCCTTCCTCGACGATGCCTCGGTGGCGATGACGGCGGTAGAGGCGGCCGGCCACGGCATCGAGTCCGGGCAGCATGCGGCCTCGCTGGCGGGTGGGCGCCTGGGCGTGCTGCATGGCAACGCCACCTACCTGCTGCAGGATGCCGACGGGCAGATCCAGGAGGCGCACTCGATCTCGGCCGGGCTCGACTATCCCGGCATCGGGCCGGAGCATTCCTGGCTGCACGACATGAAGCGGGTGACCTACGTCTCGGCCACCGACGACGAGGCGCTGGAGGCCTTCAAGCTCTGCGCCCGGCTGGAGGGCATCCTGCCGGCACTGGAGCCCTCGCACGCCCTGGCTCAGGTGACGCGCATGGCGCCCGGCCTGCCGAAGGATCATCTGCTGGTCATGAACATGTGCGGGCGCGGCGACAAGGACGTGTTCACCGTCGCCGCCGCGCTCGGCATGGACATCTGACGGGAGGGCGGAAAGTTGAGCCAAGGTCGCATCGCCCGCCGCTTCGCCGCACTGGCCCGGGAAGGCCGCGCCGGCCTCGTCACCTTCGTCACCGCCGGTGACCCGGACGCGGCCACGGCCGCCGCCATCCTGGACCGCCTGCCGGCGGCCGGCGCCGACGTCATCGAACTGGGCATGCCTTTCTCCGACCCGATGGCCGATGGCCCGGCGGTACAGGCGGCGGGCCTGCGCGCGCTGAAGGCGGGCCAGACCATGATCCGCACGCTGGATCTCGTGCGCGGTTTCCGCGTCCGCGAGCAGGAGACCCCGATCGTGCTGATGGGGTACTTCAACCCCATCCTGCAATACGGCGTCGACCGCTTCTGCGTGGACGCGTCGGCGGCCGGCGTCGACGGCCTCATCATCGTCGACCTGCCGCCCGAGGAGGCCGAGCCGCTGGCCGTGCCGGCGGCGGCCAATGGGATCGACCTGATCCGCCTGGTGGCGCCGACCACGCCCGAGGCGCGGATGCCCAAGGTGATGGCCGGCGCCAGCGGCTTCATCTACGCGGTCGCGATCACCGGCGTCACCGGCACGGCTTCGGCCGCCCAGGGTGCGGTCGCCGAACTGGTGGCACGCGTCCGCCGCCACACCGACCTGCCGGTCGTCGTCGGCTTCGGCATCAACACCCCGGCCCAGGCGGCCGCCACCGCGGCCGTCGCCGATGGCATCGCCGTCGGCTCGGCCATCGTCCGGCAGGTGGAAATGGCGATCGACAGCAAGGGCCATGTCTCGCCCGATGTCGGCGACCGGCTGATCGGCTTCGTCGGCCAGCTCGCGGCGGGCGTGCGCTCGGCTGCCCGCGTCGTGGCGTAGCGAAGGACCGGCCGTGAACTGGCTTACCAACTTCGTCCGGCCGAAGATCCGAGCGCTCGTCCGCAAGGCGGACGTGCCCGACAACCTGTGGCACAAGTGCCCGGCCTGCGGGCAGATGATCTTCCACCGCGAGCTGGAGGCCAACCTCCACGTCTGCCACCATTGCGGCCATCACCTGCGCATCGGCGCCCGCCGCCGCTTCGGCATGGTGTTCGACGAAGGCATCTTCCACGAGATCGAGCTGCCCAAGACCCCGGTCGACCCGCTGAAGTTTCGCGACGTGAAGCGCTATTCCGATCGCCTGCGCGAGGCCCAGGGCCGCCATCAGGCCGATGACGCCATCAAGGTGGCGCACGGGCGCATGGGCGGGTCCAACGTCGTCTTCGCCTGCTTCGAGTTCGACTTCATGGGCGGCTCCATGGGCGTGGCGGTGGGCGAGGGGCTGGTGGCCGCCGCCCGCTTGGCCGTCCTGCAGCAGGCGCCGCTGGTCGTCGTCCCGGCCTCGGGCGGGGCGCGCATGCAGGAGGGCATCCTGTCCCTGATGCAGATGGCGCGCACCACCATCGCCATCGAGGAAGTGAAGGCAGCCGGCCTGCCCTACATCGTCGTGCTGGCCGACCCGACGACGGGCGGCGTGACGGCCTCTTTCGCCATGCTGGGCGACATCACCGTGGCCGAGCCGGGCGCGGTGATCGGCTTCGCCGGCGCCCGCGTGATCGAGGAGACGATCCGCGAGAAGCTGCCTGAGGGCTTCCAGCGCGCCGAATACCTGCTGGAACATGGCATGGTCGACATGGTCGTGCCGCGCCGCGACCTGCGCCAGACGCTGATCCGCGTGCTCGACCTGCTGCATCGCCGCCAGCCGCCGGCCGAGGTGCTGCCGCCGCAGCCCGTCCTGGTCAGCCAGCAGGCGGCCAACCAGATCGGGCCCGGCCCCATGGGGGGCAGCGGTTCGATGGGCGGGGGACCATCGGCAATCGGCCATGGGCCGGCCGCCACCGAGGACCGCTAGCCCGCAGCGCTTCGCCTCTTGCCGGCCCGGGGGGCCTGCCCGCGATGAACCTTCCTGCTTCCTCCGCCGATGCCGCGCGCGTGGATGCGCTGCTGGCGCGCCTGCTGGTGCTGCATCCGCGGGTCATCGACCTGTCGCTCGGCCGCATCCGCCGCCTGCTGGACCAGCTGGGCCGGCCGCACGAGCGGCTGCCGCCCGTCTTCCACGTCACCGGCACCAACGGCAAGGGCTCCACCTGCGCCTATCTGCGCGCGATGCTGGAAGCCGCCGGCCGGCGGGTGCACGTCTTCACCTCGCCCCACCTCGTGCGCTTCAACGAGCGCATCCGGCTGGCGGGCGAACTCATCTCCGACGGCGACCTGGCCGCCCTGCTGGAGGAGGTGGAGGCGGTGAACGCGGGCGAGCCGATCACCTTCTTCGAGATCATCGGTGCCGCCGCCTTCCTCGCCTTCGCCCGCGTGCCGGCGGACGCCCTGGTGCTGGAAGTCGGCATGGGTGGCCGGCTCGACGCCACCAACGTCATAGCCCGGCCGGCGGCCAGCATCATCACGCCGGTGTCGCTCGACCACATGTCCTACCTGGGCGACACGGTGGCCGCCATCGCACGCGAGAAGGCGGGTATCCTGAAGCCCGGCGCCTTCGGCATCATCGGCCCGCAGACGGCCGATGCCGCTGCCGTCATCGAGAAGCATGCGGCTTCGGTGGCCGCACCCCTGCGCCGCTTCGGGCGGGAATGGACCGTCATGCCGACCGCGGCCGGCCTGCGCTACGAGGGGCCGGAATGGCGCCTCGACCTGCCGGCGCCGGGCCTGCTCGGCCGCCACCAGTACGACAATGCCGGCGGCGCCCTGGCCGCGCTGGAGGCGTTCGATCCGACCCTGCCGGCGGCCGCCCTGGCGGCCGGCATCGCCGGCGTGCAGTGGCCGGCGCGGTTGCAGCGGCTGACGCAGGGGCCACTGGCCCGGACCCTGCCGGCCGGGTCCGAGCTGTGGCTCGATGGCGGCCACAACGTCGCCTGCGCCGAGGCGGTCGCGGCCGAACTGGCGCGCTGGCCGGCGATGCCGATGCACCTCGTCTTCGCGATGCTGGACAATCGCGACCCGGCGGCCTTCCTGCGGGTGCTGGCGCCCCTGTCGGCCGGCCTGGAGGCGGTGGCCATTCCGGGCGAGCACAAGAGCTGGAGTGCGGAGGCGGCGGCCGAGGCGGCCTGCTCGGCGGGTATCCCGGCGGCCCCGGCTGCCGATCTCGGGGCGGCAATGGCGGCGATCACTACCCGGTCCGGGGGAAGCCCGGTCCGGGTGCTGATCTGCGGCTCGCTCTACCTGGCGGGCGTCGTGCTGGCGGAGAATTCCTGACCGCCAGCCCCACCCATGCCGCTCAGATGACGGATTCGACCCACTCGTAGAGCTTCTGCTTCGGCAGGGCGCCGATCTTCTGGGCCGCGACCTGGCCGTCCTTGAACACGATCAGCGTCGGGATGCCGCGGACGCCATATTTGCGCGGGGTGGCCGGGTTCTCGTCGATGTTGATCTTGGCCACGGTCACGCGGCCCTTCATCTCGGTCGACAGGTCTTCCAGGAACGGCCCGATCGCCTTGCAGGGGCCGCACCATTCGGCCCAGAAATCGACCAGCACGGGGCCGGTCGCCTTCAGCACACTGGCCTCGAACGTGTCGTCGCTTACGCTGGTGCTCGGCATTCTCGGATACTCCCGGCGACAAGGCGCCGTTCGAGGGGTTGGGTCTGCTACCCGAGAAATTAGGGGACGGCAGCGAAGGGGGTCAAGGAGGCCCGGCCACCGTGATGGCGCCGTCGAGCGCGGCCTCGGACAGCCACATCAGGTTCGGCCCGTCCGTCCACAGGATGGCGCAGCGGATGGGCCGGTCGGGATAGATCGCGGCCACCGCTGTGCGATAGGCCGCCATCTGCCGCAGGTAGAGCGGCGGGGTGTCGGCTTCGACCGCGGGCGGCGGCCGGTTGGTCTTGTAGTCGAGGATGACGACGGCCTCGTCCGTCACCACCAGGCGGTCGATCGTGCCGGAAATGGCAGCCGCCCCCACCCGGCCGACGATCGGCACCTCGGCCTGCCCCGGCGCATCGAAGAGCGCGGCCGCCGCCGGATCGTCCAGCACTGCCAGCACCTCGCGCGTCCAGGCGGCGCGCGTCGCGGGGTCGAGCCGGTGCGACGGCTGGGCCAGGAAGCGCTCGCTGGCGGCCGCCCGCTCGCCCGCCGGCAGGTCGGGCAGGGACTGCAGCAGGCGGTGCAGCAGCAGGCCGCGGCGAAAGCGCTGGCCGTCGTCGTTGCCGACCGGCGACCGGGGGGCGGGCTCCTCCTCGGTCGGGCGCGAGGGCGCCAGCGGCCGGCTCGGGCTCGGCTCGGGCGGCGGCGGGTGGAAGAGCCAGGGCGGGTCGGCGGCCGCGGCCGACGGGGCGCGATGGCTGGCCCCGGCCCGCACCTGGTCGCCCTCCACCTCGAACCGCCAGATGGTCGCATCCTGGTCGTCCGGGTCGGTCGATGTCGGGTCCGGCAATTCCTCACCCAGCGCGCCCGCCCGCATCGCCTGGTCGACCAGCGCGTGCCAGTTGCCGGCCGGCGGCTCGCGCGTGCCACGCCAGCCGCAGACATAGAGACGGTCCTCCGCCCGCGTCATCGCGACATAGAGCAGCCGGCGATACTCCTGCATGCCGCGCCGCTGGGCCGCCTCGCGCAGGCCCCGGCACAGGCTCTCCTCGTTGTCGCGGCGGACGGGCCACAGCACCAGCTCGCTGCCCGATCCGGCGTCGCCCGGCCCCTCGCCCCACAGCAGCGGCGACGTGTCGCGCGGCACCTGGGCGGTGTCGGGCAGGAAGACGATCGGCGCCTCCAGCCCCTTGGCGCCATGCACCGTCATCACCCGCACGGCATCGGTCCCGGCCTCGACCTCGCGGCGGACCTCGGTTGCCTGGATGTCGAGCCAGTGCAGGAAGCCTTGCAGGCTGGGCGCGTGCGAGCGCTCATAGACCAGGGTCTGCGACAGGAACTCGTCGATCGGGTCGGCCGCGTCCGGCCCCAGCCGGTCGAGCAGGCGGGTGCGCCCGCCACCCGGGCCCAGCGTCTCGGCGAAGAAGGCGAAGGGGGTGACGAAGTCGGCCCGGCGCAGCCGGTCGGCCAGGAAGGCGTGGGCGGCGGCAAAGCGCGGCTCGCCGCGCCGCCGGGCCAGGGCCGACCACAAAGGCTGCGTCACCCGCCCGGTGGCCAGTTGGAACAGGTCGTCCTCGTCCAGGCCGACCAGCGGGCTCTTCAGCAGGGTCGCCAGGTTCAGGTCGTCCTCGGGCAGCAGGACGAAGCGGCCCAGCGCGGCCAGGTCCATCACCGCCATCTGCTGCGGCAGGACCATGCGGTCGATGCCCGCCACCGGCACGCCCGCATCCTTGAAGGCGCGCACCATCTGGGCGGCAAAGGCGGTGCGCCGGCGCAGCAGCACCAGCACGTCGCCCGGGCGGATCGGCCGCCCGGCCGATTCCAGGATGGTCCCCTCGTCGAGCCAGCGGCGGACCATGCGGGCGATGCGCCGGGCGAGCCGCGCGATCGGCGACACGGCGAAGCGCTGGTCGACCGGCGGGCTCCAGGGGGCCTCCTCCTCGGCCGCGGCCGGCGCCAGCAGCGGCCAGACCTCGACCCGCCCGGTCTGCCCCAGGCGCGACACCAGATGCTCGATCACGGCGGGGTCGCCGCGGCCGGTATCGGCTAGTCCGTCCTTGGCCTCCACACCGGCGAAGACGGTATCGACCGCCGTCAGGATCGCCTCGGTCGAGCGGAACGAGACCATCAGCTCGACCGGGCGCCAGACCGCGTCGACGGCCTCCGCGCGGGCCTGGAAATGGGCCCGCATGCGCCGGAAGGCGTCGGGGTCCGCACCCTGGAAGCTGTAGATCGACTGCTTCACGTCGCCGACCGCGAAGAGCGTGCGGTCGGTCTCGCGCGCGCTGCGGCCGGCGAAGAACTCCTCGGCCAGGGCGGCCACCACCGCCCACTGGTCGGGGCTGGTGTCCTGGGCCTCGTCGACCAGCACATGGTCGATGCCGCCATCCAGCTTGTAGAGCACCCAGGGGGCGATCCCGGGCAGGTCGAACAGCGCCCGGGTGCGCAGGATCAGGTCCTCGTAGTCGAGCAGCGCGCGGGCCGCCTTGGCTTGCTCGTAGCGCACCAGGATCGCCTGGCCCAGGCGCAGCAGGGCGGCGGTGGCCGCGCGCACGGCGGCCGCGCGGGCCTGTTCCTGCAAGGCCAGCAAGCGATGGGCCTCGTCGCGCAGCGTGGTCTCCGCGGCCGGGTAGGCCGCGGCCGTGCCCTTGTTGACCAGGCGGGCCAGCACCGTGCCTTCCTTGGTCAGGAAGGCCCGGCGATAGGCGGCCATGGCCTCGACGCGCGCCGCCGGCCGGTCGAGCCATTCCAGGATGATGCCGGCGCGCTCGGCCTCTTTCTCGGTCCCGGCGGCCAGCCCGCGGGCGGCCATGCGCAGGCTGGCCTCGTCGCAACTGCCGGGGCCGCAGCCCGATGCCAGGACCGACGCCTCGGTCGCCTCGGGATCGACGCCGAGTGCCGCCGCGATGCGGTTCAGCAGCGGCTCCAGCCCGCCCGCCTGGTCGCGCATCCGCGCCAGGCGCCCGCGCCGGCCCAGCAACTGGCGCAGCAGGTCGAGGAAGGCATCCTCGCGGACATGGCGGGCGACCTCGGCCACGGCCGCCCCCAGCGCCTGGTCAGCGGCCGCCGCCGCCAGTGTCGCGTTCAGGGCAGCCTGCAACAGCTCGGCCGCGGTGTTGTCGTCGGCGATGTCGAAATGCGGCGGCACCCCGGCCTCAATGGGGAAGCGCGACAGCAGCGACTGGCAGAAGGAATGGATGGTCTGGATCCGCATGCCGCCCGGCGTGTCCAGCACGCGGGCGAACAGGCGGCGGGCGGCATCGCGGCGCTTCTCGTCGGCGACCTGCCCTTCGAGCCGATGAAGCTCCTCGCCCAGCGCGGCCTCGTCGGTCGTGGCCCAGCGCCCCAGCACCCGGTGCAGGCGAATCGCCATCACCGCGGCGGCCGCCTTGGTGAAGGTGAGGCACAAGAGCCGCTCGGGTGCTGCACCCGCCAGCAGCAGGCGCAGGATGCGGTTGGTCAGCACGGTGGTCTTGCCGGTGCCGGCCGATGCGCCGACCCAGGCCGATACCGCGGGGTCGGCCGCCGCGCGCTGGGCGGCCGCGGCCGCCGCGCGGTTCAATGCATCCTGGCTTGGGACCGCCGTCATTCGCCGTCCTCGCCCGCGCCCTCGGCCCATTCGCCGACCCGGGCCAGGTGGGTGTAGTCGCTGAAGCGCGGCGCCCAGTCGGGCCGCGGCCGGGCGAGGTACGGCGTGGCGGGGTCGTCAAAGCGGGCGATCAGCTCCACCAGCCCGTCATGGGCGTCGGCCACCAACGCCTCCACCTGGTCGCGCGTGCGGGCGATCTCGGTCACCTCGCCGGCGGGGGCGGCCCCCGACAGGCGCCAGTAGGCCAGGGCGGCCACCGGCCCCTGCGCCACCAGGGGGAAGGCGCCGGCCGCGACCATCGCCGCCTCCAGCGGTAGCTGCGGCGCCCGGCCGCTGGTCACCGCGCGGCCGTTCGGCACGCCGCCCGTCTTGTAGTCGATGATCGTGGCCTCGCCGCTCGCCAGCCGGTCGATGCGGTCGGCCCGCCCCGACAGGCGGAACGGCCCCGCCGGCCCGGCCAGCATCCAGGTGCCATTGCACTCGGTCCAGGAGCCGACGATGCCGCCGCGCCGGCCGGCCTCCTCGGCCAGGAACCATTCGGCGATCCGCTCGAAGCGCGGCCACCAGAAGGCGCGCACGATCGGCCGTTGCAGCAGGTCGGCCAGGGCTCGCTCGCCATGATGCAGCAGCCGCGCGAGCGCGTCCGCCGGCAGGGCGCCCGGCGGCGGAAACTCCCTGATGAACTCGTCCAGCGCCTTGTGGATCATCGTCCCGCGCTCGGCCGCACCGGGGTCCATGTCGAGCGGGTCCAACGCCCGCAGCCGCAGCAGGTGGCGGGCATAGATGGCGTAGGGGTCGGCCAGCCAGGTCTCGATCTCGGTCACGCGCAGGCTGCGCGGGCGGAGCGCCACCGGCGGCGCCGGCCGGGGCGGGGCGATCGGTCGGGCCGGGCGCGCCACCGGCACCCCGTCCTGGCCGGCCGCGCGGTCGTCCAGCCGCTGCTGCCAGACGCCGGCATGGCCGGCCGTCGGCACGCGGCGGCCCAGCGCCTCCAGCATGGTGTCGAGCCGCAGCAGCCAGCGGCTGGCGACGGTGGGCGTCCCCTCCATCTTGACCGCCCGGGTCAGGAACACCTCGCCGGCGGATGCCGCCTGCACGAAGTCGTGGCCGGCCAGCCCGATCCGCCGCTCCGGCGGGGGCAGGCCCAGCGCCGTGCGCATCGGCCGGCTGAGCCACGGGTCGCTGCGGGCGACGCCGGGCCAGGTGCCTTCGTTGAGGCCGCCCAGGACCAGCCGGTCGGCCTGTTGCAGGCGGGCCTCCAGCGGCCCCCAGATATGCAGGCGCGGGTGGCTGCCATAGGCCGGGCGGACGGCGACCGCACCCGCCAGGGCCGCGAACAGACCGGGATAGGCCGCCCCGGCGATGGGCGGGAAATCCTCGGCCGCGGCCAGCAGCTCGGCGATGAAGCGCGCGGCGGCCTCGCCGGCCTCGCCGCGCCACAGCCGGCCGGCGCCGGGCTCGCGGTCGCTGGCAGCCAGCGCCTCGGCCACGCCGGCGTGGGCCGACACCAGGTCCTTCAGGGTGATCGACGGGGCAGAGACGGCCTGGGCGAAATCCCGCGTGGACCGGTCCAGCGCGCCGGCAAACCGTCGCAGCCCCGACCGCTTGGCCGGCAGGGCGGCCAGGATGCCGGCGATGCCGGGTGCCGGCCGCGCGCCGCGCAGGACCGCCTGCTCCAGCCGGCGCACGCGGCCGCGGAAACGGGCCGGGGCGATGCCGCCGGCCGCCAGCGGGTGCTTCAGCACGGCCAGCAGGGGCACGGGTGCCGCCTCGGCCGCGAAGGCATCGGCCAGCAGGCGCAGGAAGGTGCCGGGCGGCGTCGTGTCCAGGGGCGTGCCGGCCGAATCGTCGACCGCGATGCCCCAGCGCGCCAACTCGGCCGCGACGCGGCGGGCGAGGTTGCGGTCGGGCGTGACCAGGGCCGCCGTCCGACCCGGGGCCTCCAGCGTCTCGCGCAGCAGCAGGGCGATGGCGCCCGCTTCCTCGTGCGCGCCGGCGCAGTCGATGCGGGCGATCCCGGCCATGGCGGCATACATGGCAGCGGGCTCGAGCCGGGCTGCCTGGCGCCAGTCGTCGCGGGTCCAGACCTCGGTGGCGGCTGCCGGCCGCAGCGCCTCGGCCAGCAGGCGCGCGCGGGCTGGTGCGGGCGCCGGCCGGCCAAGGCCAGTCCGGCACGGTGTGGGGGGCGACGTCCATGCCGTCCAGCAGCAGCGCCATGCCGTGCTGCGGGTGGGTGGGGTCGGCCGCGATCGCGGGCCACAGCAGCGGGTCGCCGCCGGTATCGAGGCCGGGCAGCACGACCGCCCCGTTGGGCAGGCGGGCGACGACGGCCAGCAGCTCGGCGGTGGCGGGGATCGAGCCGGTGGAGCCTGCCGCGATGACCGGGTCGGCCGGCGGCGCCCGGCGCCAGCGCTCCGCCTGGAGGCGCAGCAGCCGGTCGCGCCGGGCGGCCGGGTCGGCCACCGCGCGCTCGGCCAGGACTGCCGGCCAGGCCTCGGTCAGGATGCCGAGGAAGGAGAGGGTGCGTTCCCAGTGGCGGGCGAAGTCGCCGCCCAGGCCGGTCAGTCGGGCGGGGTCGACGCCCTCGGTCTGCAACTGGTCGAGCAGCCGGCCCAGTTCGCCCGCCAGGGCTGCCGCCTGGCCGGGCGAGGGCGCGCCCGCGGGCCCAAGCTCGCTGTCGGGCTGGGCGGCACCCCAGGCGAGGACCAGGCGCGCCAGCAGCATCTGCCGGCTGAGGCCGGTCAGCGCCTGCGGGCTTTCCAGCCCGCCGTCCGGCCCGGTCTCGTCGATCGGCGCCAGCAGCAGTTCGTCGGCGTCGACGTCGCCCAGCGGCGTCATGCGCGGCAGCAGCAGGGGCCGGCCGTCGCCCAGGCGCAGGAAGGCTTCGCGCAACGCCCGCCCGGCACGACGGGTCGGCAACAGCACCGTCATCCGCGCCAGGCGCAGCGGGTCGCCCCCGGCCTGGGCCAGCAGCCCTTCGGCCAGGGCATCGACGAACGGAATGCCGGCCGGGATCGAATGGATGTTCGGCCGGTCGGGCATGGCGGGCAGCCGGCCTAGAGCCAGATGCGCTGGGTGGCCAGCGCCTCCTCGGCGTCGGCCAGGGCCTGGGGCGTGCCGACGTGGTACCACTCACCGTCATGCACCAGCCCGCCCAGGCGGCCGGCCTCGGCGGCCCGGTCATACAGGCGGTTCAGCGAGAAGGGGCCGTCGGGCGCCTCGGCGAACAGGCGCGGGTGCAGGACCTGGATGCCGGCGAACAGGTAGGGCGGGATCTCGCCCGGCTTGGGCCGGCGGATGCTGCCGTCCTGGCTCAGCATGAAGTCGCCGCGCCCGTCGTAGCCGACCGCCGACACCGTCCGTTGCAGCAGCAGCAGCGCGTCCATGCGGCCCTCGTCCCAGGCGCCGGCCAGGCGATCGAGCGCCGAGCGCTTGCCGTTGCGCCACAGGATGTCGCCATTGACGACGAAAAAGGGGTCCGGCCCCAGCAGCGCCAGGGCATGCCGCACGCCGCCGCCCGTCTCCAGCAGCGTCTCCTCGCGCGATTCGACGATGCGCGGCCGGTCGCGCCGGGCAAGGTGGCCGGAAAGCTGGTCGGCCTTGTGGTGCAGGTTCACGACCGTCTCCTCGACCCCGGCCTCGGCCATGCGGTCGAGGATGCGGTCGATCAGCGTCTCGCCCGCGACGGCGACCAGCGGCTTGGGCAGGCTGTCTGTCAGGGGCCGCATGCGGGTGCCCAGCCCCGCCGCCAGCACCATCCCCCGGCGGATCGCGGTCATGCCGCACCCCGCGCGGGCGGGGCGGTGCGCCATTCCGCCGGCACGTGCCGGTCGAGCCATTCGGCGATCGGCGCCAGTGCGGGGTGCCGCAGGTCGCGCGCGACCAGGCCCCAGACGCGGTCCATGAAGGGCAGGTAGTGCGGCTTGCCGTCACGCCGGTCGAGCCGGGTGAAGACACCGATGATGCGCAGGTTGCGCTGTGCGCCCAGCACGGCATAGGCGTGGGCGAACCCGTCCGGGTCGGCAACCCCGGCGCGATCGAGATAGCGTTGGTACATCATGGCTCCGAGATCGGCCGGGACGTCGCGGCGGGCGTCCTCCAGCAGCGAGACGAGATCGTAGGCGGCGGGACCGCTGACCGCATCCTGGAAGTCGAGCAGCCCGCAGCGCGCGATGCCCGCGCGTTCCGGCAGCCACATCAGGTTGCCGACGTGATAATCGCGCAGCACCAGGGTGGGCGGCCCCAGGGGGGCAGCCGCCAGCACCGCCGTCCAGCGGTCGAGATAGTCGGCACGGACCCCCGCCTCGGTCTTCCGGCCCGTCCAGGCGGGCAGGAACCAGTCCGGCACCAGGGTCGATTCCTGCAGGATACGGCCGGTATCGTAGGCCGGCAGCCGCGCCATGTCGGCGGCCGTGACGCGCGCCTGGACGGCGACGAGCAGGTCGATGGCCGCGCCATAGAGCAGTACCGGGTCAGTGCCGGCTTCCAGCAGGCTGGCATAGGTGCCGTCGCCCAGGTCCTCCTCGAGCACCAGCCCCTGGCCGGTGTCGTGGGCCAGGATGGCGGGCACGCTGAATCCCAGCCGCCCCAGCAGGCCCGCCACGTTGAGGAACGGCCGCACGTCTTCCATCGGCGGCGGCGCATCCATCAGGACGGCCGTGCCGCCCGTACGCGCCAGGCGCAGATAGCGGCGGAACGACGCATCGCCCGCCAGCGGCCGGGCCACGGCATCGGCCCAGCCGGCGCGTTCCAGGAAGGCGGCGATCGCCGCGGGGCGGCCTGCGGTCGCGGTCATCGGGTGCTCAACAGGGGCATGCGGTCGATCCAGCTGGCGTATGGGGTAAGCGTGGCCTGGCGCACCTGGCCGGCGTCGAAGCCGATGGCGACTTCGAGGCGGTCGCGCGGCAGCAGGCCGGCGATGCGGTCCGGCCATTCGATGAGGACGATGGCGTGGCCGAAGGCATCTTCCAGCCCCAGCTCGATCGCCTCGTCGGGCCGTGCAAGGCGATAGAGGTCGGCATGCCAGATCTCGTCCTCGACCTCGCCATAGGTCTGCACCAGGGTGAAGGTCGGGCTCGGCACCTCCTCGTCCGGGCGCCCCAGGCGCTGGCGGATGAAGGCGCGGGCCAGCGCCGTCTTGCCGGCGCCGAGATCGCCCGACAGCGCGATGGTGTCGCCGCTTCGTGACAGCCGTGCCAGTGCCGCCGCCAGTCGCTCTGTCGCGGCCATGTCCGGCAAGGGGATGAGGAGCGGGTGGGGCGGTTTTCATGGCCGGAAGAAGGGGCGGCGGGAGGGGTGGCGGCAAGGGTTGCGGAGTTCGGAAGTCGCCATCATGTTACGGCGAATTCGCCGCCAAGCCTTCGTTCTAGATCCCAGGCCGGGAGTCGCCATGTCAAGCGCCGCACACGAGACCGACGTCGTCATCATCGGCGCCGGCCCCGTCGGACTGTTCGCCATCTTCGAATGCGGCATGCTGCGCATGCGCTGCCACGTGGTGGACGCCCTCGACACGGCGGGCGGCCAGTGCGCGGCGCTCTATCCCGAAAAGCCGATCTACGACATCCCGGGCCATCCCCGGATCGATGCCGCCGACCTGATCGACCGGCTGGTGGAGCAGGCCGCACCCTTTTCTCCGGTCTATCACCTGGGCCAGCAGGTGACGGCGCTGGTGCAGGACGGCGAGCGGTTCCATGTCGAGACCTCGACCGGCACCCGCATCACCGCGCGCGCCGTCGTCGTCGCGGCCGGCGTCGGCGCCTTTGGCCCCAACCGCCCGCCGCTCGACGGGATCGAGGCCTATGAGGGACGCAGCGTCTTCTACATGGTGAAGCGGCGCGAGGACATGCGCGGCAAGCGCGTCGTCATTGCCGGCGGCGGCGATTCGGCGGTCGACTGGGCGCTGGCGCTGGCCGGCATCGCCGCCAGCATCATGGTCGTGCACCGCCGGCCCAAGTTCCGCGCGGCACCCGAAATGGCCGCCCGCCTCGACCAGCTGGCCCGCGACGGCGCGATCGAGCTGGTCGTGCCCTACCAGCTGCACGCCCTGGCCGGGGCCGGCGGCATGCTGACCGGGGTCGACGTCGCGACGCTGGACGGGGTGGTGCGCCGCCTCGATGCCGATGTCCTGCTGCCCTTCTTCGGGCTGGCCATGAACCTCGGGCCGATCGCCGAATGGGGTCTCGACCTCGACCGCAGCCACATCGCGGTCGAGCCGTCGACCTGCGCCAGCAGCGTGCCCGGCATCCATGCGGTGGGCGACATCGCCAGCTATCCCGGCAAGCTGAAGCTGATCCTGTCGGGTTTCGCCGAGGCCGCCGCCGCCGCCCACGCCATCCGCGGCCGCATCTTCCCGGGCGAGGTGCTGCATTTCGAGTATTCGACCACCCAGGGCGTGCCGGGCCTCGCTGCGTGACGGAGCGCCAGGCGCAACGGTGGCAGGGTTACCCTAAAGCGCGCGGGCAGCGGCCAGGAAGGCGGCGATCCTGGCCGGGTTCTTGACGCCCGGCGCATCCTCCACGCCCGACGATACGTCGACCGCGTCGGCACCCGTCATGCGCACCGCCGCGGCCAGGTTGTCGACCGTCAGGCCACCCGACAGCATCCAGGGCACGGCCCATTGCCGGCCGGCCAGCAGGCGCCAGTCGAAGGGCAGGCCGTTGCCGCCGGGCAGCGCGTCGGCGCGCCTGGGCGGCTTGGCGTCGAACAGCAGGCGGTCGGCGACCGTCGTATAGGGCAACGCGCCCGCCACGTCCTCGGGTTCGGCGATCGCCAGCACCTTCATCACCGGCAGCCCGAAGCGGGCGCGGACGGCCGCGACCCGCTCGGGCGTTTCCGCGCCGTGCAGTTGCAGCAGGCCGAGCGGCGCCTCGGCCAGGGTGGCGGCGATCAGCGCGTCGTCGGGATCGACGAAGAGGCCGACCTTCACCGGCGTGGCCGAAGTGCCCGCGATCAGTCGTCCCGCCTCGGCCGGCGTCACGTAGCGGGGCGAGCGCGGATAGAAGACGAAGCCCAGATAGGCGGCCCCGCCGTCGACGGCGGCCGCCACCCCATCCGGCCGGTTCAGGCCGCAGATCTTGACCGCGACCGGCATGGTCAGAGCCGCTGCACGACGAGTTCGGCCGCAGCCAGGTCCTCCAGCGCGGTGCCGACCGACTTGAAGTAGGTGATCTCGTCGTCGTGTTCGCGGCCCGGCACGGTGCCGCGGGCGAGGTCGAACAGGTCGCCGACCACGTCGCCCGCGCCGATGACCCCGGCCGCGATCGGCTGCACCAGGTCGCCCGCCTCGTGCAGCGCGCCCTCGCGGGTGTCGACGAAGATGCGCGCCCGGCGCACCGCCTCGTCGTCGGCCTCGCGCATGGTGGGCGTGAAGCCGCCCACCAGGTCCAGGTGGCAGCCGGGCGCCAGCCACTCGCCGCGCACCAGGGGCTCGTTGGCCAGCGTGGCGCAACTGACGATGTCGGCATCCCGCACGGCCCGGCCGAGATCGCCCACGGCCTCGGCCGCGAAGCCCTCTTCGGACAGGGTACGGGCAAGCGTCTCGGCCGCCTCGCGGCGGCGGCCCCAGACCGCGACCTGGCGGATCGGCCGCACGGCGGCATGGGCACGGACCAGGTGCGGGGCGAGCGCGCCCGTGCCGACGATCACCAGCCGGCCGGCGTCGGCCCTGGCCAGACGCGATGCAGCCAGCGCGGAGGCCGCAGCCGTACGGCGCACGGTCAGCATGCTGCCGTCGATCACGGCCTTCGGCGCCCCGGTGGCGCCGTCGAGCAGCAGGTAGGTGCCGATGACTGCCGGCAGGCCGCGCCGGCCATTGTCGGGATAGACGGTGACGATCTTGATGCCGACGGCGCCGCCGCGGCTCCAGGCCGGCATCAGCAGCAGCATGGCATCGCGCCCGGCCGGCTGGGCGATCGGGTGATGGTGGCGCAGCGGCACCTCGCGCCCAGCGCGGAAGGCCTCGTCCAGCGCGTGTACCAGCGACGGGAAATCGAGCGTACGCTGCACCGTCGCGGCGTCGACGATGCGCGGGGCGGCGGAGGCGGGGGCGGAGGCGTCGCTGCTCATGCTGTCACCCGGGCGCTGGGGTTACCGGTCCTGCTGGGAGGCGACGAGGGTGCGGCCGCGGCTGGGCGCGACCGTACCCAGGGTGGGACCGGCGCCGCCGTCGCCCTCGGCGATCCGTCGGCGCAGCGTCTGCACCTCGCGCTCGAGGGCGTCGATGCGGCGGCCGCGGCGGCGCAGCTCGCGCCGCTGGATGCCGGCCGAGACCCAGGTCGCCGCCGCCCCGATGGCCAGCCCCACCGACACCGCCGACAGGATCACCAGGAAGGCCGGGACGGTGACGATGAAGGGCAGCGGCCACAACTCCAGCGACACCAGGCCGCGATTGGTCACGGCGAAGGCGGCGATCGCCGCCAGCAGCGGCAGGGTCAGGAGCCAGAAGAGAATGCGCAAAGGGGAATCCCGTCACTCGGCCGTGTTGAGGCGTTCGCGGAGCTGCTTGCCGGTCTTGAAGAAGGGCGTGCGCTTGCGCTCGACCTTCACCGCCTCGCCCGTGCGCGGGTTGCGGCCGACGCGCGGGTCGCGGTCCTTCACCGAAAAGGCGCCGAAGCCGCGCAGTTCCACCCGGTCGCCGCGCGCCAGCGCCTCGGTCACCTCCTCGAAGATGGTGGTGACGATGCGCTCGACATCGCGCTGGTAGAGGTGGGGGTTGAGTTCCGCCAGCCGCAGGATCAGTTCGGACTTCGTCATCGCAGCACCTCCTCGGAGCTTCCGACTCGCCTCGCGGGACGGTTGACCGGCGGATGTCTCAGTCGCCGGCACCGCTGCCAGGGTGCCAAACCGATATTGGACCGTCAACCCTAAGTCTCTCAGCAAAAAGGGTTTTTCCAATGAGGCCGAGCGCGGACCCGGTCCAGGAGGTGGATTCGCCGGGGCGAACGTCGATCGCGCGCAGCTTGCCCGGCACGTCCTTGCTCGCCTCCAGCCAGGCGCGCGCGGCCGGTTCGCCGCCGCTTTCGTCGACCAGGCCCAGCTCGCGGGCCTGGCGGCCGGTATAGATGCGGCCGTCGGCCAGCTCCACCGCGCGCGGCCGGTCGAACTTGCGGCGCAGCGCCACCAGGTCGACGAACTGGTCGTAGAGGTCGCGGACGACGGCGGCGGCGGCTTCGCGCGCGGCCGGGGTCAGGGGCTCCAGCGGGCTTGGCGTGCCTTTCAGGGGCGCGCTCTTGATCGTCTCCGGCTTCACGCCGATGCGCTCCAGCAGGCCGGTGATGTCGGCCGACTGCATGATGACGCCGATCGAACCGGTGACGCTGGAATCGCGCACGAAGATGCGCTCGCCGGCCAGTGCCGCCATGTAGGCGGCCGAGGTGCCCAGCGAATCGATGACGGCGACGGTCGGCTTCTTCTCGGCCAGCGCGCTCAACGCCCGGTACAGCCCCTCGCCGCCCCCGACCGCGCCGCCGGGGCTGTCGATGCGCACCACGACCGCGCGGACTTCGTCGTCCTCGGCCAGCTTGCGGATGGCCTCGTCGCGGGCGGAATCGTCGGAAATGAAGCCGGTCACCCAGACGCGGGCGACATAGGGGCGGCCGAACAGGTCGCCCTCGGAATCCACGGCCAGCAGGGCGGCTGCAAGCACGGCCAGCACGGCCACCACCCGCCATATGCCCAGCCGTCGCTTCAGGCGGCGGCGGTCGATCAGGGCGTCGGGGCTGCTTCCGGGCATCCGGTCAATCTGGCAGTCTGAAGGGGAAAATCAGGGAAAGGGGAGCGGGCGACAGCCGAAGCCGCCGCCCGCAACCCGATCAGTCTTCGGTCTTCTCGCGATCCTGACGGGCGCGGTTCATGGCCGCTCCCAGGATGTCGCCGAGGCTGGCGCCGGAGTCGGACGAGCCAAACTCGGCCATCGCCCGCTTCTCCTCGTCGAGCTCGCGCGCCTTGATCGACAGGGTCACCTTGCGGGTGGCACGGTCGATGTTGGTCACCTTGGCGTCGACCTTCTCGCCGATGGCGAAACGGTCGGGCCGCTGCTCGCTGCGATCACGCGACAGCTCGGACTTGCGCACGAAGCCCGGGACGCCGTCGGCCATGGTCACGTCGAGACCACCTTCCTGGACGCCCGTGACGGTGCAGGTCACGACCTGGCCCTTGGTCATCTTGCCGAGCGCGGATTCGAACGGATCGCTCTCGAGCTGCTTGATGCCCAGGCTGATGCGCTCCTTGTCGATGTCGACGTCGAGCACCTTGACCTTGACCTGGTCGCCCTTGCGGAAGTCCTGGATCGCGGTCTCGCCCGGACGGCTCCAGTCGAGGTCGGAGAGATGGACCATGCCGTCGATATCGCCGGGCAGGCCCACGAACAGGCCGAACTCGGTGATGTTGCGGACTTCGCCCTCGAGTTCGGTACCCGACGGGTACTTCTCGATAAACGCCTCCCACGGGTTCTCCAGGCACTGCTTCAGGCCGAGGCTGATCCGCCGCTTCTGCGGATCGACGTCGAGGACCATGACCTCGACTTCCTGGCTGGTGGAGACGATCTTGCCCGGATGCACGTTCTTCTTGGTCCAGCTCATCTCGGAGACATGGACCAGGCCCTCGACCCCCGGCTCCAGCTCCACGAAGGCGCCGTAGTCGGTGATGTTGGTGACGCGACCGCGGAACTTGGCGCCGGCCGGATACTTCAGCTCCACGCCTTCCCACGGGTCGGCCTCGAGCTGCTTCATGCCGAGCGAGATGCGCTGGGTCTCGGGGTTGAAGCGGATCACCTGCACCTTGACCGACTGACCGATGGTCAGGGCCTCGGACGGGTGATTGATGCGGCGCCAGGCGATGTCGGTGACATGCAGCAGGCCGTCGACGCCGCCCAGGTCCACGAACGCGCCGTAGTCGGTGATGTTCTTCACCACGCCGGTCAGGATCTGGCCTTCCTTCAGGCTGGCCACCAGCTCCGAGCGGGCCTCGGCGCGCGACTCTTCGAGCACGGCACGGCGCGACACCACGATGTTCCCGCGCGAGCGGTCCATCTTGAGGATCTGGAAGGGCTGCGGCGTGCCCATCAGCGGGGTCACGTCGCGCATCGGCCGGATGTCGACCTGGCTGCCGGGGAGGAAGGCGACCGCGCCGGACAGGTCGACGGTGAAGCCGCCCTTGACCCGGCCGAAGATGACGCCGTTGACCCGGGCATTGTCCTGGAACGACTTCTCGAGCTGCGACCACGCCTCTTCGCGGCGGGCCTTCTCGCGGCTCAGGACGGCTTCGCCGTTCTTGTCTTCCATGCGCTCCAGGAAGACTTCGACCAGATCGCCCGGCTTGATCTCGGGCGGGGCGCCCGCGACCGAAAACTCCTTCAGGGGCACCCGACCTTCGGATTTCAGACCCACGTCGACCAGCGCGAAATCGCCGTCCACGGAGATCACGGTCCCCTTGATGACCGTACCTTCGAGCCCGCCGCTACGGCCAAGGCTCTCGTTCAGGAGATCGGCAAAGCTCTCTTTGCGTGCCGCTTCCGCCATGTGTTTCCTCGAGACTCCCCCGATTGGATGAATGGACGTCGTCCGGGAGAGAGGATGGACGGCCAGTGCCACCGGCGATCGACGGGTGCGGCGGCGTTTACCCGATCCTGCAGATAGCCACCGGCCCGGCCCCGACTCTTGGTCGGGACCCGTGCCGGCGATCAGGTTTCGCGGGTGGCGATGTACGCCAATGCCGCCGCCAGGGCGCCATCGGGGTCGAGCTGCGTCGTGTCCAGCACATACGCATCGGCGGCCTGGGCCAGCGGGGCCGCACTGCGGCTGCTATCCCTCGCGTCGCGTTCCTTGATGTCCTGCAGAACGCGCGCATCTATAGCGGGCACCCCTCGATCCCGCAACTCCTTCGCGCGGCGCGCCGCGCGCGCCTCGGGGCTGGCGGTCACGAACAGCTTGGCGCCGGCATCCGGGCAGACGACGGTGCCGATGTCCCGCCCGTCGAGCACGGCACCCGGCCCGGCATGGGCGAAGCGCCGCTGGAAGTCGAGCAGGGCCGCGCGCACGGCCGGATGGGCCGACACGATCGAGGTGGCCCGCCCGACCGCCTCGTCGCGCAGGCGCGGGTCGTCCAGTTCGTCCGCCGTCACGAGGCGGGCCGCCGCCAGGGCCGCATCGGCGTCGGCCGGGTCGCCGCCCGCTTCCAGCAGGCGGCGGGCGACGGCGCGGTAGAGCGCGCCGGTATCGAGGTGCGGATAGCCGAAATGAGCGGCCAGCCGGCGCGCCAGCGTGCCCTTGCCGGCGGCGGCCGGGCCGTCGATGGCGATGATCAAGCGGTCATCGCCCCTTCGGTGCCGTGCCCGCCGGCACCCTCGACGATGGGGGCGATGTGGGCGCCGATGCCGTTCAGCAGCCCGACGAAGCCGGGGAAGCTGGTGCCGATCGCCTCGTCATCGTCGATCGTCACGGGCGCGCGCGTCGCCAGGCCCAGGACCAGGAAGGCCATGGCGATGCGATGGTCGAGGCGGGTCGCGATATGCCCGCCGCCGGCCGGCGCCAGCCCGTCGCCCTCCACGATCAGCGTGTCGCCGTCGACCGTGACGGACACGCCGCAGGAAGCCAGCCCCTCGGCCACGGCGGTCAGCCGGTCGCTTTCCTTGACCCGCAGCTCGCCCAGCCCGTGCATGATGGTGCGCCCGCGCGCCAATGCTGCCAGGCAGGCCAGGACGGGATACTCGTCGATCATGCTGGGCGCGCGCTCGGCCGGCACGGTGACGCCCTTCAGGGGGCCGGTGCCGCGGACGCGGAGGTCGCCCACCGGCTCGCCCGCCTGGATGCGGCCGTTCTCGACCGTGATCGCTGCGCCCATCTCCTGCAGCGTGGTCAACAGGCCCGTCCGCAGCGGGTTCAGCCCGACATTGCGCACCAGCACGTCGGAGCCCTCGACCAGCAGCGCTGCCACGATCGGGAAGGCGGCCGACGAAGGGTCGCCCGGCACCAGGACGGGCCGCCCGACCAGCTCGGGTTGGCCGGTCAGCGATACCACGCGGCCGTCCGCGCCATCCTCCACCGTCACCGTGGCGCCGAAATGGCGCAGCATCAGCTCGGTGTGGTCGCGCGTCGGCTCGGGCTCGATCACGGTGGTGCGGCCGGCGGTGTTGAGGCCGGCCAGCAGGATGGCGGACTTCACCTGGGCCGAGGCGACGGGCAGGCGGTAGCTGATCGGCAGGGGTGTGGCCGCCCCCTCGAGGCCGAGCGGCAGGCGGTCGCCGGCGCGCGCCATGAAGCGGGCGCCCATCTGCCGCAGCGGGTTCATCACGCGCGCCATCGGCCGCCGCACCAGCGATGCGTCGCCGGTGAAGAAGGCGGTGATCGGGTGGGCGGCCACGACGCCCATCAGCAGGCGGGCGCCGGTGCCGGCATTGCCCATGTCCAGCACCTGGGCCGGCTCCACCAGGGCGCCGACGCCGACGCCGCGGACCTGCCAGGTGCCGTCGGCGCGGTGAGCCACCTCGGCGCCCAACTGGCGCATGGCGACGGCGGTGCGCAGCACGTCCTCGCCCTCCAGCAGGCCCTCGATGACGGTCTCGCCGATGGCGAGGCTGCCCAGCATCAGGGCGCGGTGCGAGATCGACTTGTCCCCGGGGACGGTCAGATCCCCGGCGAGCGGGCCGGCGGCGGCGGCGGAGCGAAGCACGGTCAAGGGGGTGCAACCTGTCGCAGGAAAGGGAATGCCCGCGGCAAATCCTTGCGGGCGGCCCGGTCATTACCATATAGCGGCGCCGGGCGACACCGCGCCGGACACCCGTCCGCGCCGCGGTCGCCTTGTGCCTCAGTTGCTTAAAGTCTTTGACAGGGCGCGCCCCCCGTGGCAATCGGCGCCACTTGTGCCGGGCGGACAGCATTCGACGGCGGATTTTCTGGAGCGACCGAATTGGCAAAACCGGAATGGGGCCTGAAGCGTATTTGCCATAGCTGCGGCACGCGCTACTACGACATGCGCCGCCCTTCGATCATCTGCCCGAAGTGCGGTACCGAGTTCGATCCCGAGGCCCTGTTGAAGAGCCGGCGTGGCCGCGCGACCGTGATTGCCGGTGGTGCTGCGGTGGCCGATGCCGCGGTGCCCGATGACGAGGTCCTGGCCGACGACGCCGAGAAGGGCGACGAGGAGGAGGAACTGATCGAGGACACCTCCGAGCTCGGCGAGGACGATGACGACGTGGCCGAAGTGATCGAGAACGTCGACGAGGACGACGAGCGCTAGGCGGGATAATCGCCGCCGCCGCGATTTTCCGCTTGCGCGGCGTCGGCGGCACCCCCTATGAGAGGCGCCCCGGAGCGGTGGGTTCCCAAGCCCGCCGCGACGCGACAGGATAGACGGGGTTCGGGGCTGTAGCTCAGTTGGGAGAGCGCGTGAATGGCATTCACGAGGTCAGGGGTTCGATTCCCCTCAGCTCCACCATCCGCCCGAAGGGCCCGGCGAGCGATCGCCGGGCCCTTTGCACGTCCGGGCCCCGCTCGCGCCGGGCAGGGGCCAACTGCGTGCTTGATGTGCGCCGCGTTCATCCCAAATGATAGCCCACGGACGCGGCCTTCGGGGCGGGTCCGGCCCGGGTGCCGCAAGGGCCCATCCACCTGCTCGCTCGCATCTCGAGGGGGAGGCACATGACGCGTCTATCGTTGCTCAACAGCCCGTTGCTGCTCGGCTTCGACCATGTCGAGCGGGTGCTCGACCGCGTGTCGAAGGCGTCCACGGACGGCTATCCACCCTACAATATCGAACAGATGAGCGAGGACGGGCTGCGCATCAGCTTGGCCGTCGCCGGCTTCACGACCGACGAACTGTCCGTCCAGATCGAGGACAACCAGCTTGTCGTGCGCGGGCGGCAGCGGGACGACACCGCGCGCGTCTTCCTCCACCGCGGCATCGCCGCCCGGCAGTTCCAGCGCAGCTTCGTGCTGGCCGAGGGCATCGAGGTCACCGGCGCCCATCTCGACAACGGGCTGCTGCATGTCGACCTGCGGCGACCGCCGGTGGAAAGCCGGGTTCGCACCATCCGCATCGACGGCACGAACGGTGCAGGAAACAACGGGTCAGAGGCCGCCGTCGGCGTTTCGCGGCGGGCCTGACGGCATCGCCTGATCGGGACGGCCGGCTCCAGGAGATTTGAGATGAATGCGACGGAAAAGCTGAAGCAGCTATCGGTTCAGGATTTCGCCCAGCTCGGGCTGCCGAGCCTGGCCTATGTGCGGCGGGTGATGGTGGACGACGAGGTCCGCTTCGCCATCCACGCGGCCGACGGCTCCAGCATGGGCATCGCGCCCGACATGGACGTCGCCTTCGCCGCCGTGCGCCAGCACGACATGGAACCCCTCAGCGTCCACTGACCGCGGGCGATGTCGCCGGCACCGGGCCATCCGGGTGCCGGCGGTGCTGCCACCCGGCCCTGACGCTCAGGCGGACGGGGCCACGGTCTGGCTGGTGAGGATGGCGAACAGCGCGTCGGCGCGGTCGGTGCCGCGCAGCTTCTCGCAGGTGGCGCGGTCGCGGAACAGCCGCGACACGCGCGCCAGCGCCTTCAGGTGATCGGCGCCGGCACTCTCCGGCGCCAGCAGCAGGAACAGCAGGTCGACGGGATGCTCGTCGATCGCGTCGAAGTCGATCGGCCGGTCGAGGCGCGCGAACACGCCGACGATGCGCTCCAGCTCCGGCAGCTTGCCGTGGGGGATGGCGATGCCGTTGCCCACGCCCGTCGTGCCCAGGCGTTCGCGCTCCAGCAGGACATCGAAGATGGCCCGCTCGCCCAGTCCGGTGATCTGGGCCGCCTTCTTCGCCAGTTCCTGCAGCGCCTGCTTCTTGCTGCCCACCTTCAGCCGGGCGATCACCGCGTCGGGGGTCAACAGATCGTCGATATCCATGGATGTCCTCGAGAGGGTTCGCACCGTGCCGGTACCGCCTTGCCGGGGGCAACTTTCGCGCCGCGGGCCGCTCGGACGGGGGGCGGTGCCGCGGAACGACGCTGCCGGACTGCCAGGAAAAGCCCCACTACTTGGGAAAGCCCCCGGGCGGCCGGTAGGTGCGAAGTTTCGGATGTGCGGGTATCAGCCCGCCAAGCACCGATCGAATGCGTTTCCGTCGATTGATGAACATGTCGCCGCGGCCGCGCCTGGTCCCCGAAGGCCGCTAGCCGGGTGCGTTGAGCCACCCTGGCGCGGTCGGGAACCTACGAGTACCCCATGTCCCAGTCAAGCCGGCCGCGGCCGGTCGGATTTCCCCATTCCCGGCAAGCGGCTAGGCCGGCGCCCACTTGGCGCGCCGGCGCTCGACCGACGAGGGAATCCGCATTGCCTCGCGATATTTGGCGACGGTGCGCCGGGCGATGTCGACGCCGCCGCGCTGCAGCTCGCTGACGATCTGGTCGTCCGACAGCACGCGGTCCGCGGCCTCGCCGTCGATCAGGGTGCGGATGCGGTGGCGCACCGCCTCGGCCGAATGGGCGGCGCCGCCATCGACCGACTGGATCGAGGCGGTGAAGAAATATTTCAGCTCGAAGATGCCGCGCGGGGTGGCGATGTACTTGTTGCTGGTCACCCGGCTGATCGTGCTCTCGTGCAGCGATACCGCGGCTGCGATGTCGCGCAGCACCAGCGGCCGCAGGTGGGCCACGCCATGCATGAAGAAGCCATGCTGCTGGCGCACGATCTCGGCTGCCACGCGCAGGATCGTGGTCGCCCGCTGGTGCATGGAGCGCACCAGCCAGTTGGCCGATTGCAGCCGCTCGGCCAGGTAGCCGCGGTCGCCCTTGTCGCGCGTGCCGCGGCTGACGGTCGTGAAGTAGCGGTGGTTGACCAGCACCTGGGGCAGGGTGTCCGGGTTCAGCTCCACGGCCCAGCCGCCGTCGCTCTGCGGCCGCATCATGATGTCGGGGACGATCGGCTGGGCGGGCTCGGAATCGAACACGAGGCCGGGCTTGGGGTCGAGCGAGCGGATCTCGGCCATCATCGCGGCCAGCGCCTCGCCATCCACCTGGCACAGCCGGCAGAGCGCCTGGCGGTCGCGCCGGGCCAGCAGGTCGAGATGGTCGAGCATGGTCCGCATCGCGGGCGTCAGGCGGCCGCGATCCTCGAGCTGCAGGGCCAGGCATTCCGCCAGCGAGCGGGCGAAGACGCCGGGCGGGTCGAAGCGCTGCATCCGGGCCAGCACCGACAGCACCTGCTCTGCCGGGCATCCCAGCAGGCCGGCGATCACCTCGACATCGGCCTCCAGGTAGCCCGTGGGCGCGATCCCGTCGACGATATGCAGGCCGATCAGGCGCTCGCCCGCATCGGCGATCTCGATCATCAGCTGCGTCAGCAGGTGGTCGCGCAGGGTCTCGGCGCGCTGCACCGAATCCAGCGGGTCGCCCGAGCCGTCCTCGAAGCTGCCGCCCGACACCTTGTTCCAGCGCAGCCCGTCGCCCTCGCCGCCGGCACCGCCAAACGCGGGCTCGCCGCCGTCGGCCGGGCCGTTGGTCGATTCCTCGGGGTGCCAGTATTCGTCGAACTCCTCGCCGAACGGCCCTTCGGCCTCGGCGGCGGGTTCCGGCCGCTCGGGCGCCTCGCCGGCGGGGGGCGCGCCGTCCTCGCGCTCCAGCAGCGGGTTGCGCTCCAACTCGTCGTCGACGAAGGCCGCCAGCTCCAGGTTCGACATCTGCAGCAGCTTGATCGCCTGCTGCAACTGCGGCGTCATCACCAGGGACTGCGACTGGCGCAGCTCCAGTCTCGGCGCGAGCAGCATGGAGCGGGCCACTAGAGGCTGAACCGCTCTCCGAGGTACACTCGTCGGACGTCGGCGTGGGCGACGATGGCCGAGGGTGGACCTTCCATGAGGACGCGCCCTTCATGGAGGATGTAGGCGCGGTCGACGATCTCCAGCGTCTCGCGGACATTGTGGTCCGTGATCAGCACGCCGATGCCGCGGTCCTTGAGGTGCGAGACGAGCGCGCGGATATCGCCCAGCGCGATCGGGTCGATGCCGGCCAGCGGCTCGTCGAGCAGGATGAAATGCGGGCGGGTCGCCAGCGCGCGGGCGATCTCCACCCGCCGCCGCTCGCCGCCCGACAGCGCCAGCGCCGGGGCGCGGCGCAGGTGGGTGATGGAGAATTCGGCCAGCAGCTCTTCCAGCATCGCCTCGCGGGCGTCGCGGACGGGCTCGGCCACTTCCAGGACGGCGCGGATGTTCTGCTCGACGGTCAGGCCGCGGAAGATCGAGGCCTCCTGCGGCAGGTAGCCGATGCCCAGCCGAGCCCGGCGGTACATCGGCAGGTCGGTGATGTCCTGGCCGTCCAGCGTGATGGTGCCGACGTCGGGCGTGATCAGCCCGGTGATGATGTAGAAGCAGGTGGTCTTGCCCGCCCCGTTGGGACCCAGCAGGCCGACGGCCTCGCCGCGGCGCACCGCGATGCTGACATCGCGCAGGACCGGGCGCTTCTTGAACTGCTTGCCAAGGTTGCGCGCCACCAGCCCCGGATTGTCGGCGACGAGGCGCAGGTTCTCCCGCTCGACCTGGGCGGATGCGGTCTTCATTGCCGTGGCCTCGCTCCGCCCGTGGGGGCGGCCGGCTTGCGGGCGGGAATGATGGGGGCCGCCACCGCCGCGGGGGCCCCCGGCGCCGGCGCGGCGGCCGGCGTCCCGGCCGGGGCCGGCGTGCCCGCACCCTCGCGGTTGGGGACGAAGAGGCCGGTGACGCGGCTCGGCTGGCCATCCTGGGCCGGGGCCGGCAGGATGCGGCTGACGCCGTTGTTCAGGTCGACCACGGCATATTCGCCGTTCAGTTGGTTCTGCCCGCGGGTGATGCGCACCTTGCCGCGCAGGGTGGCGATGCCGCGCTCCAGGTTGTAGACGCCGGTCTCCGCGTGGGCGGTCTCGGCCGCGCTGGCGACGACGACGTTGCCGAAGGCATCGACCCGCCGGACCTCGCGACCGCCCTTGGCGCCTTCGCCCAGCGTCGCGGTCAGGGTGTCGGCGCGGATCTTCTTGTCCTCGCGCGAGGCGGTCGCTGCGCCGCGGGCGACGGCCAGTTGGCGCTGCTCCCAGAATTCCAGGCTGTCGCGGGCGGTCACCACGTCGTTGCCCGCGGTCATGCGGATGTCGCTGCCCGTCATCACGAAGACCTGGCGGTCGATCTCATAGACGCCGCGGTCGCCCTGGACGGCGCCCTGGGCCGAGGTGATGCGCACCTTGCCGTCGGCGACGACCCGGAACACCTCGGTCCCGCCGGTGGCGTTCTCGCGGTAATAGGCGGTCAGCGTGTCGGCCGCGACCGCGGTGTCGCCGCGCGTCGCCTTGGCGTTGCCGCGGGCGATGTAGGCCTTGCTGTTCTGCTGCCACTCGATGCCCTCGTCGGCGAGGATCTCGACCGGCTTGTCGCCGCCGTCGGCGCCGAACATGCCGCCAATCTGGGCGGTGGCCGGGGCGGACAGCAGGGCCATCAGACCCGCCAGCGCCAGGATGGGGCGGATCATGGCTGCCGGATCCCCTGGCCGGGACTGGCGGCCGGGCCCGGACCGCCCTGCGGCACCGGGCTCTTCTGCGGACCCTGGTTCATTGGTGCTCCCTGGGGCATCAACAGCCGGGACTTGCCCTTGAATTCCACAACCTGTCCCTTCTGCAGCACGCGGAAACCCTCGGCCTCGACGGTGCCGCCGGGGCCGTGGCCGCGCACGGGGTCGTTGCCGTCGACCATTCCGGTCTTCATGTCGACCCGCGCCACCTCCGTCTCGAAGACGTAGCCGTCGTCGCGCCGCACGCGCACCGTGCCCATGAGGTCGAGCATCTTGCCGGCCCCGTCATAGACGCCGGATTCGGCGGCGATGGCGACGCCGGTGCCATTCTCGAGCGTCATGTTCGCCTTCGGCACCTCGAGCGCCACGAAGTTCTTGTCGCGCGGGTTCTGCACCGCGCCCTCCGCCGTCAGGAGGTAGGGACGGTTGCGCTCGTCGACGCCCTGGTAGCGGGCGTTGCTCATGCGCAGCGTCGATACCTCGTTGGGATCGAGCTTCAGGCTTTGCAGGCGGAAGCCCTCCACCCCGCGATGGATCTGCGGCCAGATCGCGACCAGCGCCAGCAGCCCGATCGCCAGGATCGGCAGCAGGTAGCGCAGCAGCGACACGAGCCGGCTGTAGCGCGCATCGTGGCGCCGCGGCGACGACGGCGACCAAGCGAGCGCGCGCGCGGCCCGTGCCGTACTGCCGGGTCCGCCGGCAAGTCCCGGCGGCAGGCGCGGCTGCTGGGGCTGGATGGCCATCGCCGTCAGGCGACCCCGGCCCGCAGGATGTCGTGGATGCGCAGGATGCCGATCGGCCGGCCGGCCGCGTCGACGACGAAGAGGCAGTAGATCTTGCTCTCGTTCATGAAGCCCAGCGCCTCGGCCGCCAGCGCGTCGGGCGTCATGGTGCGCGGCGTGCGCGTCATCACCCGCCCGGCCGGGCGGCTCAGGAAGTCGGGCGCCATGTTGCGCCGCAGGTCGCCGTCGGTGATGACGCCGGCCAGCACGCCTTCGGCATCGACCACGCCGACGATGCCGAAGGTCTTGGCGGTCATCACCAGGACCGCGTCGGCCATGACCATCTCGGGCAGGCAGAGCGGAATCTCGTCGCCGCGGTGCATCAGGTCGGCCACCCGCAACAGGCGCCGGCCGAGCTTGCCACCCGGATGGAACACCCGGAAGTCCGCATCGGAGAAGCCGCGCCGCTCCAGCAGGGCGACGGCGATGGCATCGCCCAGGGCCAGCATCTGCGTGGTGGACGTGGTCGGCGCCAGGCCCAGCGGGCAGGCTTCCGCCGTATCGGGCAGGATCAGCGCCACGTCGGCGGCATCGGCGAGCGCGCTCGGCCGCCGCCGGGTCATCGCCACCAGCGGGATGGAGAAGCGGCTGGCATAGGCGATGATGTCGGCCAGCTCCGGCGTCTCGCCGGAATTCGACATGGCCAGCACGACGTCGCCGGCCGCGATCATGCCGAGGTCGCCATGGCTCGCCTCGGCCGGATGGACGAAGATGGCGGGCGTGCCGGTGGAGGCGAGCGTGGCGGCGATCTTGCGCGCCACATGCCCGCTCTTGCCCATGCCGGTGACGACGACGCGGCCGCGCACGGCGGCGAACAGGTCGAGGGCGGCCACGAAGGCATCGCCCAGGCTGGCCGACAGCGCCTCGATCCCGGCCGCCTCCAGGCGTAGCGTGCGCCGTGCCGACTGCACGTCGGCAGCCGGTTGCGGGTCGCCGGCCCCCTGCAAGTCGGCAGACAGGGTCATGTTCTGGGCAAGTGCCGTCACAAAATCGTCCGATTGCCAGCGTGGAGGCCAACGAAAGCGGCCGGATTTCAGGCCCGTAGCCAGGGCCATGTTGCTATGCGGAATATGCGCTCGACCCCCCGAAAGGTCAACGCGACCACGCGTGGAGTGGCCGGGGGCCGCCCCACCCGGGCGGCGAGGCCCGCTTCGCCGGATATGCGGTGTCGGCGTCGCCTAGTGGGCGAAAATGTCTTCCTCGGCCCAGCCCGCCAAGTCCAGCAGGGCCCGGCTCGGCAGGAAACGGAAGCAGGCCGCGGCCAGCTCGGTGCGGCCCTCGCGCGCCAGCATCTCGTCGAAGCGCGCCTTCAGCCCGTGCAGGTGCAGCACGTCCGAGGCGGCATAGCGCTGCTGCTCGTCGGTCAGGCGGGCGGCACCCCAGTCCGATGATTGCTGCTGCTTGGACAGGTCGACACCCAGGATCTCGCGGCAGATATCCTTCAGGCCGTGGCGGTCGGTGAAGGTGCGCGTCAGGCGCGAGGCGATCTTGGTGCAATAGATGGGGGCGGCGACGACGCCCAGATAGCGGTGCAGCACCGCCACGTCGAAGCGCGCGAAGTGGAACAGCTTGACGATGGCGCGGTCGGCCAGCAGCGCCTTCAGGTTCGGGGCGTCGTAGGCGCCCTTGGCGAACTGCACCAGGTGCGCCGTGCCGTCGCCGGCCGAAAGCTGAACGAGGCAGAGCCGGTCGCGATGCGGGTTGAGGCCCATCGTCTCCGTGTCGATGGCGACGCAGGCGCCGAAATCGATGCCGGCCGGCAGGTCGCCGCGATGGAGGGTGATGGTCAAGCGACCCACCTATGTCCGGAGAGGGAAAGCCGCGACCCCTGCCCGGAAATTCGGGGAGGGGGATGGTGCCCAGGAGAAGACTCGAACTTCCACGACCTTTCGGCCACAGGTACCTGAAACCTGCGCGTCTACCAATTCCGCCACCTGGGCTCGGGGCGGGTCGGTGGTTACAGCCGCCGGGCCGGTCCTGTCAATCATCCTGTTGCGTCGACGTGCGGCGATCGGGACCGTTCCGGCCGGTCCGAGCGGGTGGTGCGAAGGGCCCCCGGGGATATATAAGCGGCTGGATATGGTGCGTCCGGCGTGGCGCAGGGGTCGAAAGGGACGGTAGATGCGAGCGACAGTCTTCGGCGCTTCGGGTTTCATCGGGCGCTATGTCGTGCGGCGGCTGGCCGCCGAGGGGGCGGTCGTGGTGGCCGCGGTGCGGCATCCGGACGCGGCCCTGTTCCTGAAGCCGATGGGCAATGTCGGGCAGATCACCCCGGTGCGCGCGCCGGTCGGCGACGATCAGGCGGTGGCCGCGGCCGTGGCCGGCAGCGACGTCGTCATCAACCTGGTCGGCATCCTCTACGAGCACGGGACCCAGCGCTTCGATGCCGTCCAGCGCGACGGCGCCGAGCGGGTGGCCCGCCTGGCCAAGGCGGCCGGCGTCGGCCGCCTGATCCAGATGTCGGCGATCGGCGCCGATGCCGCGTCGAAGTCGGACTATGGCCGCAGCAAGGGCCAGGGCGAGCAGGCGGTGCGGGCGGCCTTCCCGGAGGCCACGATCCTCCGGCCCAGCATCGTCTTCGGGGCGGAGGACGATTTCTTCAACCGCTTCGCGGCCATGGCCAAGCTGCTACCGGCGCTGCCGCTCATCGGCGGCGGGCACACGAAGTTCCAGCCGGTCTATGTCGACGACGTGGCCGAGGCGGTGATGCGCGCGCTGGCCGATCCGGCGACGGCCGGCCGCACCTACGAGCTGGGCGGTCCCGGCGTCTACAGCTTCGCCGACCTGATGCGGATGATGCTGGCCCAGATCGGCCGCCGCCGCTGCCTGGTGCCCGTGCCGTTCGGCATCGCCCGGGCCCAGGCTTGGTTGCTGGAGAAGCTGCCGGTGCCGCCGCTCACGCGCGACCAGTTGCGGATGCTGGAGCAGGACAACGTCGCCGGTGCCGGCCCAGGGCTGGCCGACCTCAGGATTCGGCCGACCGCGCTGGAGGCGGTGCTGCCGACCTATCTCGACCGGTATCGCAAGGGCAATATCTTCCCCGAGCGCAACTACCGATAGGTCGATCCACCATATAGGTCCGGTATGGTACAAATATCGATCGTGACCAGCGTCTCCCGGAGGTGACTTGAGGGGCTTGCCGATAAATTAGGCAATAAAGGTCACGATTGTTGACCATCATCCGTTTTTTCGCTCGCGCGCGGGAAAATCTTCCCGTAAGACGGTCCCGTTCGGCCCCTGGTGGGTCGGTCAGCCTCGATGCTGGGAGGGGCGGATGGTGGAAAAGCTGCTGCGGTTCGTGTCGGTTGCCAAGGAGATGCCGGCCAAACGGCCGGCCGATGGGCGCCGCCAGGATTTCGACGAGATCTATGCGCAGTACGCGGCCGACCGCGCGCAGCAGCAGGCGAGCCGCTGCTCGCAATGCGGCATCCCCTATTGCCAGATCCACTGCCCGCTGCAGAACAACATCCCCGACTGGCTGAAGCTGACGGCCGAGGGCCGGCTGGAGGAGGCCTACGAGGTCTCCTCGGCGACGAACACATTCCCCGAGATCTGCGGCCGCATCTGCCCCCAGGACCGCCTGTGCGAGGGCAACTGCGTCATCGAGAAGGGGTTCGAGTCCGTCACCATCGGCTCGGTCGAGAAGTACATCACCGACACCGCCTTCGAGCGCGGCTGGGTGCAGCCGGGCCTGCCCCGGCGCGAGCTGGCGCAGTCGGTCGGCATCGTCGGCGCCGGCCCGGGCGGGCTGGCGGCGGCCGACATCCTGCGCCGGCGCGGCTACCAGGTGCATGTCTATGACCGCTACGACCGCGCGGGCGGCCTGCTCGTCTATGGCATTCCCGGCTTCAAGCTGGAAAAGCACATCGTCACCCGGCGCTACGACCTGCTGGTGGCCGCCGGGGTGAAGTTCCATCTCGGCGTCGAGATCGGCCGCGACCTCTGCATGTCCGACCTGCGCCAGCGCCACGACGCGATCCTGATCGCGACCGGCGTCTACAAGGCGCGCGACATGCAGATGCCGGGCGTGGGCCTGCCCAGCGTCGTGCCGGCGCTGGACTACCTGACGGCCAGCAACCGCAAGGGCTTCGGCGACGCGGTGCCGGAGTTCGACAACGGGTCGCTCGATGCGGCCGGCCGGCATGTCGTCGTCATCGGCGGCGGCGACACGGCGATGGACTGCGTGCGCACGGCCGTGCGCCAGGGTGCGAAGTCGGTGAAATGCCTCTACCGCCGCGACCGGCGCAACATGCCGGGCTCGCAGCGCGAGGTGAACCACGCCGAGGAGGAGGGCGTCGAGTTCGTCTGGCAGGCCGCCCCCGATGCCTTCACCGGCGCGTCGGCGGTCAAGGGCGTGCGCGCCCACCGCATCCATCTGGGCATGGCGGATTCGACCGGGCGCCAGACCCCGCAACCGATCGAGGGCTCGTCCTTCACCCTGAAGGCCGACCTGGTGATCAAGGCGCTGGGCTTCGACCCCGAGGACATGCCGGCGATGTTCGACACCTCCGACCTGGCCGTCACCCGCTGGGGCACGGTCAAGGTCGACCACCGCTCGATGATGACCAGCCTCGACGGCGTCTTCGCCGCCGGCGACATCGTGCGCGGCGCGTCCCTCGTCGTCTGGGCGATCCGCGACGGCCGCGATGCCGCCGACCAGATGCACAGCTACCTCCAGGCCAAGGCCAGCCAGGCCCTGGCCCGGGCTTCCTGACGGGAGGGCCCAGCCATGACCCAGTTCGTTCCGGAAACGGGAGAAGAGTTCGTCGCCGCCTACCAGGTCGAGGCCAAGCGCCTCGCCCGCGACGGCATGTACGATCCGGCGGAGGAGCATGACGCCTGCGGCGTCGGCTTCGTCTGCGCGATCGACGGCAAGCCGCGGCGCTCGGTGGTGGAGGCCGCGATCGGCGCGCTGAAGTCGATCTGGCATCGCGGTGCCGTCGATGCCGACGGCAAGACCGGCGACGGCGCCGGCATCCATGTGCAGATCCCGCACGACTTCTTCCTGGAGCATATCCGCCGCACCGGCAACGAGCCGGCGGCTGGACGGCTGGCGGTGGGCCAGGTGTTCCTGCCGCGCACCGACCTGGAGGGCCAGGAGCGCTGCCGCGCCATCGTCGAGACCGAGATCCTGAACTTCGGCTACTCGATCTTTGGCTGGCGCCAGGTGCCGGTGAACATCGACATCATCGGCGACAAGGCCAATGCCACCCGGCCCGAGATCGAGCAGATCATGATCGCCAACGCGAACCAGCCGGATCCGGACCGGTTCGAGCGCGATCTCTACGTCATCCGCCGGCGGATCGAGAAGAAGGTCATCGCCGACCAGATCAAGGACTTCTACATCTGCTCGTTGAGCGGCCGGTCGATCATCTACAAGGGCATGTTCCTGGCCGAGCAGCTAACGACCTTCTATCCGGACCTGCTCGACGAGCGTTTCGTCTCGAGCTTCGCCATCTATCACCAACGCTACTCGACCAACACATTCCCGACCTGGCCGCTGGCCCAGCCCTTCCGGATGCTGGCGCACAATGGCGAGATCAACACGCTGCGCGGCAACGTGAACTGGATGAAGAGCCACGAGACGCGCATGAGCGCCGAATCCTTCGGCGACTTCATGCATGACGTGAAGCCGATCATCCAGTCGGGCGGCTCGGATTCGGCGGCCCTCGACAACGTCTTCGAGGTGCTGGTCCGCGGCGGCCGCAGCGCGCCGATGGTGAAGACGCTGCTCGTGCCCGAGGCCTGGGTCGGCCACAAGGGCATGCCGACCGCCTTGCAGGACATGTACAGCTACTGCAACTCGGTCATGGAGCCGTGGGACGGGCCGGCCGCGCTGGCCGCGACCGACGGGCGCTGGGTGATCGGCGGCATGGACCGCAACGGCCTGCGGCCGATGCGCTACACGATCACGGGCGACGGCCTGCTGGTGGTGGGCTCCGAGACGGGCATGGTCCGTGTCGAGGAAAGCACCGTCGTCGCCAAGGGCCGCGTCGGCCCCGGCCAGATGATCGCCGTCGACATGGCCGAAGGCCGCCTCTATCGCGACCGCGAGATCAAGGAAGAGCTGGCGGGCTCGCTGCCCTTCTCGAATTGGGTGAAGAACATCACGGTCATCGACCAGTTGATCCGCAAGGGCACGGTCGAGACGGTGGAGTTCGACCGCGAGGAACTGCGCCGCCGCCAGGTCGCGGTCGGCTGGTCGCTGGAGGATGTCGAGCTGCTGCTGCAGCCGATGGCCGAGGAGGGCAAGGAGGCGGTGGGCTCGATGGGCGACGACGCCGCTCTGGCCGTGCTGTCCGAGCGCTATCGCGGCCTGCACCATTTCTTCCGGCAGAACTTCAGCCAGGTCACCAACCCGCCCATCGATTCGCTGCGCGAGCGCCGCGTGATGACGCTGACGACCCGGCTCGGCAACCTCGGCAACGTGCTGGACCAGG
Organism: Stella humosa; assembly: GCF_006738645.1. Taxonomy (GTDB): domain Bacteria; phylum Pseudomonadota; class Alphaproteobacteria; order ATCC43930; family Allostellaceae; genus Allostella; species Allostella humosa. The sequence goes on from NZ_AP019700.1 coordinate 86,072, forward strand.
ACGAGACGCAGCTCCGCCTGCTCCAGCTCGATTCGCCGGTGCTGCTGAATGCCGAGTTCGAGGCGATGCGCGCCCACATGGGCGACACGGCGGTCGAGATCGATTGCACCTTCGAGCCGGCGGCCGGCGACCACGCGCTGCGCGACGCCATCGCCCGCATCCGCCAGGAGGCCGAGGACGCGGTGCGCGGCGGCTGCAGCCATGTCGTGCTGTCGGACAAGGGCGTCGGCCTCGGCCGGGCGCCGGTGCCGATGATCCTGGCGGCGGGTGCCGTGCACTCCTACCTCGTGCGCCAGCAGCTCCGCACCTTCACCTCGGTCAATGTCCGCTCGGGCGAATGCCTGGACGTGCACTATTTCGCCGTCCTGATCGGCGTCGGCGCCACCACGGTCAACGCCTACCTGGCGCAGGAGACGATCGCCGAGCGCCATCGCCGCGGCCTGCTGGGCGATGCCCCGCTCGAGGCCTGCCTGCGCCGCTACAAGGAGGCGGTCGACCAGGGCCTGCTGAAGATCATGTCCAAGATGGGCATCTCGGTCATCAGCTCGTACCGCGGCGGCTACAACTTCGAGGCGGTCGGCCTGTCGCGCACCCTGGTGGGCGAATATTTCCCCGGCATGACCTCGCGCATCTCCGGCATCGGGCTGACCGGCATCCAGCGCCGGGTGCAGCAGATCCATGGCCGGGCCTTCGACGAGGACTTCGTGGCCCTGCCGGTCGGCGGCTTCTACCGCGTGCGCGGCGGCCAGGGCGACCCGCATGCCTTCGACGGCACGCTGATCCACACCCTGCAGCAGGCCTGCGCCAACGATTCCTACGCGACCTACCGGCGCTATTCCGAGGGCGTGCGGCGGATGGCGCCGGTATCCCTGCGCGACCTGCTCGACTTCCAGACCCGGCGGCCGGCGGTGTCGGTCGACGAGGTGGCCTCCATCACGGAGATCCGCAAGCGGCTGGTGGCACCCGGCATCTCGCTGGGCGCCCTGAGCCCCGAGGCGCACGAGACGCTGTCGATCGCCATGAACCGCATCGGCGCCAAGTCCGACTCGGGCGAGGGTGGCGAGGACCCGGCGCGCTACAAGCCGCGCGCCAACGGCGACAACGCGTCCTCGGCCATCAAGCAGATCGCGTCGGGCCGCTTCGGCGTCACGGCCGAATACCTAAACAACTGCCGCGAGATCGAGATCAAGGTGGCCCAGGGCGCCAAGCCCGGCGAAGGCGGCCAGCTACCCGGCTTCAAGGTGTCGGAGATGATCGCCCGCCTGCGGCACTCGACGGCCGGCGTCAGCCTGATCTCGCCGCCGCCACACCACGACATCTACTCGATCGAGGATCTGGCCCAGCTCATCTACGACCTGAAGCAGATCAACCCCGACGCCAAGGTCTGCGTGAAGCTGGTCTCGCGCTCGGGCATCGGCACGATCGCGGCCGGCGTCGCCAAGGCCAAGGCCGACGTGATCCTGATCTCGGGCCATTCCGGCGGCACCGGCGCCAGCCCGCAATCCAGCATCAAATACGCCGGCATGCCGTGGGAAATGGGGCTGACCGAGGCCCACCAGGTGCTGGTGCTGAACCGCCTGCGCCACCGCGTGCGGCTGCGCGTCGACGGCGGCATCAAGACCGGGCGCGACGTGGTGATGGCGGCGATCCTGGGCGCCGAGGAATACGGCCTCGGCACCGCCTCGCTGGTCGCCATGGGCTGCATCCTGGTGCGCCAGTGCCATTCCAACACCTGCCCGGTCGGCATCTGCTCGCAGGACGAGAAGCTGCGCGCCAAGTTCGAGGGCACGCCCGAGAAGGTGGTGAATCTCTTCAGCTTCGTGGCCGAGGAGGTGCGCGAGATCCTGGCCAGCCTGGGCGCTCGCTCGCTGGAGGAGGTGATCGGCCGCACCGAGCTGCTGGCCCAGGTCAGTCGCGGCAGCTCCGACCTCGACGACCTCGACCTGAACCCGATCCTGGTCGAGCCCGATCCGGGCGGCAATGCGCGCTACTGCACGCTGGAGGGCCGCAACGAGGTGCCCGACACGCTGGACGCCCAGATGCTGACCGACGCGCACGCCCTCTTCGAGGCGGGCGAGAAGATGCAGCTCACCTACAACACCCGCAACACCCAGCGCGCGGTGGGCACGCGGCTGTCGTCGATGATCACCCGGCGCTTCGGCATGACCGGGCTGCAGCCGGGCCACATCACCGTGCGCCTGCGCGGCTCGGCCGGTCAGTCTCTTGGGGCATTCGCCGTGCAGGGGCTGAAGCTCGAGGTGTTCGGCGACGCCAACGACTATGTCGGCAAGGGCCTGTCGGGCGGCACCATCGTGCTGCGGCCGATGACGGCGAGCCCGCTCGTGACCAACGAGAACACGATCATCGGCAACACCGTGCTCTATGGCGCGACGGCGGGCCGGCTGTTCGCGGCGGGCCAGGCGGGCGAGCGCTTCGCCGTCCGCAACTCGGGCGCCACGGCGGTGGTCGAGGGCTGCGGCTCGAACGGCTGCGAGTACATGACGGCCGGCACCTGCGTCGTGCTGGGCGGGGTCGGCGACAATTTCGGCGCCGGCATGACGGGCGGCATGGCCTTCATCTACGACCGCGAGGGCCACTTCCCGGTGCGCGTCAACCCCGAGACGCTGCTGTGGGGCCGGGTCGAGATGCCCCATTGGGAAGGCGTGCTGCGCGACCTGATCGCGGAGCACGTCCGCGAGACCCAGTCGCGCTTCGCAGCCCAGCTCCTGAACGACTGGCAGACCGAGATCGGGCACTTCTGGCAGGTCGTGCCCAAGGAGGTGGCGGCCAAGCTGGCCCAGCCCTTCCAGCGGCCGGAGGCCCAGGCGGTCGCCGGCGACTGACGCGGTCCGCGCTCAGCAGCCGTGGAAGCCGCCTCCGGCAACGGGGGCGGCGGCCAGGATGCCCAGGATGCGTGGGCCGTCGCTTGCCGGCTCGATCACCAGGGCCGCACCCTCGGGCAGAGCGTCGCCGCCGACGGCGGGCCCCAGCACCATGATCGCCGGCGTGCGGTGGCCTACCAGCACCCGGTTGGCACCGGCCGGCGGGGCTTCCGCCAGCAACCGGCGATGGCCGGCCAGCACCTGGTCGAGCTTCCCGCCGGCATAGTCGTCGGCCAGCAGGTCGTCCGTCACCTGGACATGGTCGTCGCCGAAGGCGATCTCGGCCGTGTCGCGCGCCCGGAACACCGGCCCGGCCAGGATGGGCCGCGCCAGCGGCACCGCGAGGTCGCGCAGCACGGTGCCGATGCGCCGCGCCTGCTCCTGCCCGCGGGTGGAGATGTTGCGCTGGCCGTCGCGGTCGCCGATGCGGAAGCTGCGGTCGCACGGCATGCCGATCGTATCGGCGTGGCGGAAGAACAGGACGAGCCCACCCGCCCGCAGGCGCGCCACCAGGGCGTCCCCCTCCGGCGTGCCGACCACGGCGGCGCGCAGGCCGGCGGCCCCGGCCGGGGCCGCCGGCATCGTGGCAAGCATCAATGCGGCCAGCAGCAGCCGGCGCAGGGCCGCCCTCACGGCCGGCAGCGGATGCTCAGGCGTTGGCCGTCGTCACCGACTGGGCGAATTCCTCGACCGCGTGCTCGTGCCCCTCGGGATCGATGACCCGCACGTTGCGGAAGCTGGCGGCTTCCAGCTCGCGGGCCTTCTTCAGGGCGGCCACGGCGTTGGTGCGTTCCAGGCCGATGGCGCCCGTCGCGTCGGCGGCGGAGATGCGATAGGTCATGGGCTCCTCCTGTTGTTGTTCAGGGATATTAGGGGTGTCTTGCGGGGGACGCACAAGGGGCCGCCGCTGTGCCGGCCAAGGAATCCGCGTTGACAGCCGGCATATCCGCTTCCTATTTTCCCGCCCGCATGTTCATCCGGACCCTCAAGCGCACCGCCACTACCAAGAAGCCCGCCGCGGGGCGGCTTCGGTTGCGCGTGCGCTGACGGACGGCACATAGCGAAAAACCGAAGGGCCCCGCCGGACTGGTGGGGCCCTTCGGTGTTTCGGGGCCCTTCCTCCGCCGGTGCCATGCCCGAACGAGAGGATCGAGGAGCATGAGTCCGGACCAGCATTTCGCCGCGGCGGCAGACCTTTCCGCCCATACCCGGCTTCCCGCCAGCCCCAGGCTTCCCGCGAACCCCGCCGTTGCCATCGTCGGCGCCACCGGCGCGGTCGGCGTCGAGCTGCTCGCCTGCCTGGAGGATCGCGGCTTTCCCTTGTCCAGCCTGCGCCTGCTGGCCTCGCCGCGCTCGGCCGGCAAGACGGCCGTCTTCCGCGACCGGACGCTGGCGATCGAGGCGCTGGGCGAGAACAGCTTCGCCGGCATCGACCTGGCCCTGTTCTCGGCCGGCAGCGGCATCTCGCGCCAGTACGCGCCGATCGCGGCCGCCGCGGGCGCGGTCGTCGTCGACAATTCCTCGGCCTTCCGCATGGACGACGCCGTGCCGCTGGTGGTGCCGGAGGTGAACCAGGCGGCATCCGAAGGCCATCGCGGCATCATCGCCAACCCCAACTGCGTGGCGATCATCGCCGCCGTGCCGCTGTGGCCGCTGCACCGGCTGAGCCCGATCGCGCGCGTGATCGCTTCCACCTACCAGGCGGCCTCTGGCGCTGGGGCGGCCGCCATGGAGGAGCTGCGCGCCTCGACCGCGGCCTATCTGGAGGGGCGCCACTACGCCAACACCGTGCTGGCCCACCCCTATGCCTTCAACCTCTTCAGCCACGACACGGCGGTCGACCCGGCCACCGGCAGCAATGGCGAGGAGGCCAAGGTGATGCAGGAACTGCGCAAGATCATGGCGCTGCCGGACCTGCGCGTCGGCATCACCTGCGTGCGCGTGCCCGTCCTGCGCGCCCACTCGATCGCCATGACGGTGGAGTTCGAACGCCCGGTCGGCCTGGACGAGGTCCGCGCTGCCCTGTCGGCCGCCCCCGGCGTGCGCTTGGTGGACGACGTCGCCGGCAACCACTTCCCGATGCCGCGCGAGGCATCCGGCCAGGGCGATGTGCTGGTGGGCCGCATCCGCCACGACGCGAGCGACCCATCGGGCCGCTCGGTCATGCTGTTCGTGGCGGGCGACCAGTTGCTGAAGGGGGCGGCGCTGAACGCCGTCCAGATCGCCGAGCGCCTGCTGCCGTAGGCGCCGCGGCGGCCGCCGGTCAGGAGATCGGCGGCCGCCGCTTGTCCCAGGGGCGGGCGAGCTCGAGCTGGGCCGCCAGCCGCAGCAGCGTCGCCTCGTCGCCGAAGCGGCCGACGAAATGGATGCCGATCGGCAGCCCCTCGTCGTTCCAGGCGAGCGGCAGCGAGATGGCGGGCAGGCCGGCCGCGTTCTCCACCGGGGTGAAGGGGATGTAGGCGCGCAGGTTCGCGCGGTAGCGATCCTGGTCCATGTCCATCATGTCGATCTCGCCCAGGCGCACCGGCGGCTTGGCCAGGGTCGGCGTCAGCATGACGTCGTAGCGCTCCATGAAGTTGCCCAGGCGCCGCCCGAGCGCGTGGATGATGATGATGGCGCGGGCATAGTCGGCCCCCGTCACCTTGGTCCGCCCCATCTCGGCGAAGGCCCAGGTGGCGCGCTCCAGCTCGTCGGGCCGGGCGGCGCGGCCGAGCGAGGCCTCGCGGAAATTGATCGTGGTGGCGACGTTGGAGGCGATGATGGTGGCGAACGCCTCCCACAGGGCGTCGTGGTCGATCGGCGGGTCGGCCTCCTCCACGACATGGCCCATCTCGGCGCAGAGCTTCGCCGCGTCGTGCAACGCCTTCATGCAGTCGGGATGGATGGTGACGTCGGCCGGCACCGTGGTCGACAGCGCGATGCGCAGCCGGCCGGGTGCGGCCCCCACCTCCGACAGGAACGGCCGCGCCTTGGGCGGGCAGGCATAGGGGTCGCCCACCGCCGGCCCCTCGACCGCGTCGAGGGCGGCTGCCGTGTCGCGGACGCTGCGGCTGACGACCAGGCCGGCCGACAGGCCGTTCCAGCCCTCGCCGACGTCGGGCCCCATCGGGCAGCGTGCGCGAGTCGGCTTCAGCCCGACCAGGCCGCAGGCCGAGGCCGGGATGCGGATGGAGCCGCCGCCGTCGGTCGCATGCGCGATCGGTACCATGCGGGCGGCGACCGCCGCCGCCCCGCCGCCGCTCGACCCGCCAGCCGAGCGCTCAATGTTCCAGGGATTCCGAGTCGGCCCGAAGCGGGTGGGCTCGGTCGTCGGCACCAGGCCGAATTCGGGCGAGTTGCTGCGCCCCAGCACCGCCAGCCCGGAACTGCGCAGGCGGGTGACGATCTCGGAATTGTGGTCGGCCAGGAAGCCGTCATAGAGCCGGCTGCCGTTGCCGCTCGGCTCGCCGGCATCCAGCGCGTAGAGGTCCTTCAGCAGGAAGGGGACGCCGTGGAACGGCCCCTGCGGCAGGCCCAGCCGGGCCTCGCGCCGGGCCCGGTCGAACTGGCGGTGGGACACGGCGTTCAGCTTGGGGTCGATCGCCTCGATGCGGGCGATCGCCGCTTCCATCACCTCGGCCACCGACACCTTGCCGTCGCGGATCAACGCCGCCAGGCCGAGCGCGTCGTACTGGTCGTATTCCTTGAACGCCATCGCTTGCCACTCCCATCGTCTGCGGGCCGCAGGCTAGCATGGCGGCGGCCCGGCCAGACCACCCCCAACGCCGGACGGCCGGGCATTTCGTCAGCGCGCCTTTGATTGCCGGCCGGCTTTGACTAGGATCGCCGCACGATGCGGATGCTTCATCATTTCTGGCTTTCGGCCCCCTCGCGCAAGGTGCGGATCGCGCTGCGCGAGAAGGACATTCCTTTCGAGACCACGCTGGAGAAGCCGTGGGAGCAGCGGCCCGAGCTGTTGGCGCTCAACCCGTCCGGCGAGGTGCCGGTGCTGGTCGAGCCGCAGGGCTTCGCCCTGGCCGATGGCCAGGCCATCTGCGAGTTCCTGGAGGAGGTCTATCCGCAACGCCCGCTGATGCCGCGCGAGGTACGGGCGCGGGCGGAGGTGCGGCGCCTGATCGGCTGGTTCGACGGCAAGTTCGCGCGCGAGGTCACCGACACGCTGGTCGGCGAGAAGATGATCAAGCGCATGACCCGGCGCGACACGCCGAACTCGGCCCTGATCCGGCTCGGCCTGTCGTCGATCCGCCACCACCTGGCTTATATCGGCGAGCTGGCCGAGCGGCGGCGCTGGCTGGGTGGCGACGAATTCTCGCTGGCCGACATCACGGCAGCCGCCCACCTGTCGGCGGTGGACTATCTGGGCGACGTGCCGTGGAGCGAGTGCGAGCCCGCCAAGGACTGGTATGCGCGCATCAAGTCGCGGCCGAGCTTCCGCCCCATCCTGGCCGACCATCTGCCGGGCGCGCCGCCGCCGCCGCACTACGCCGACCTGGATTTCTGACCGTCCCCTCGCGGGGGGACTCGGTCAGCGCCTGGCCGGCTGCTGGCCGGTGCCCGGCTCCACCTTCACGTCGAGCTTCTCCAGGTTGGCGCGGGCGGCGTCGCCGGCCGGCCCGTCCGGGGCCAGCCGCAGCACCTGGATCCAGTCGGCCCGCGCCTGGGTGGCGTCGTTGCGCAGGCGGCGGATGATGCCGCGCTCCAGCAGCGCGTCGACCGACCGCGGGTCGAGTGTGAGCGCCCGGGCCAGATCCTCCTCCGCCAGCTCCAGGCTGCCGACCCAGCGATAGGCCGTGGCCCGCAGCACCAGCGGGTCGGCGCGGCGCGGCGCCAGCTCGATCGCCCGATTGAGGTCGTCGATCGCCTCCCAGTAGTTTCTGGCCGATCCCAGCACGACGCCGCGGTCGATCCACAGGTCGGCGTCGTCGGGCGCGATCTTCACCGCCTGGGTCAGCACCGCGTGGGCGCGCTCGGGCATGCGCGCCGCCAGCCAGGCCTGGGCCGCCTGCGACAGCAGCTCGACCCGGACGCGGATCGCATCGCCCTGGCCCGTCGTGCCCAGCCGCTCCAGCCGGATCGCGGCCTCCGCCGGCTGGCCCAGCGTCAGCAGGGCGACGGCCGCGCAATGGCGCGCTTGCAGCCCGCCGCCGCGGCCCTCCCACGCCGTTGCCGCCTCGAACGCCTCGGTCCCCTGGGTGCGGGCCTGGCGCATGCAGCGCGTGTATTCCTCGTTGTTGGCCTGCTGCGCGGGCGGCGCGGGGGCGGCGGCCGGCGGCGGCTGGCGGCTCGCGGCCGGACGCTGGCCCTGGGCCAACGACGGCGTTGCGGTCAGAAGCAGCGCCAGCGCCGCCAGGGCGAGTCGGGTCGGGGTGGTCACCATGCGGCGCACACTGGCGCTGCCGCCGGCCGAAGACAAGTTACGGCCCCGATAGCCGGCGCCCTGCCAGCCGGTGATGCCGCATGCCTGCCGCATTCGGCGCATAGGAAGCGGGACATGGATCCATCCTCTCCGAGACTGTTCTGCTTCGGTCTGGGCTATGTCGGCTTGGCCGTCGCCCGCGACCGCCTGGCGGCGGGCTGGCGGGTCGCCGGTACCGCGCGCGATCCGGGTCGGCTGGCGCGGGCGGCGGCCGCGGGCATCGAAGTCCACCGCTTTGCCGGCGATGCGCCGCTCGACCCCGCCGTGCTGGCCGGCACCACGCACCTTATATCGACTGCCGCCCCCGACGGCGCCCGCGACCCGGTCCTGGCCGCCCTGGCACCGGCCATCCGCGCGCTGCCGGGCCTGCAATGGGTCGGCTACCTGTCCTCGACCGGCGTCTATGGCGACCGCGGCGGCGGCTGGGTGGACGAGGACGTGGCGCCGCAGCCCAGCGGCCCGCGCGGCCGCCATCGTCTGCAGGCCGAGGAGGCGTGGCGCGACCTCTGGCGCCATCATGGAAGCCCGGTCCATGTCTTCCGCCTGGCCGGCATCTACGGCCCCGGCCGCAGCGCCATCGACCAGATGCGCGCCGGGGCAGCCCGGCGCATCGTCAAGCCGGGCCAGTTCTTCTCGCGCATCCATCGCGACGACATCGTGGCCGTGCTGCGCGCGTCGATGGCCGCCCCCCGGCCAGGGTCGGTCTACAATCTGGCCGACGACCTGCCGGCCGCACCCGACGAGGTGGTGGCCTATGCCGCCGGCCTGCTGGGTGTCGACCCGCCGCCGGCTGAGCCCTATGCCGAGGCGGAGGCGACGATGTCGCCGATGGCGCGCTCCTTCTATGCCGACAACCGCCGCATCTCGAACCGGCGCATCCGGCAGGACCTCGGGGTGGCGCTTGCCTACCCGACCTATCGCGAAGGGCTGTCGGCGATCGCGGCGACACTGCCCGCACCCGGCCCGTCCGGCGGCTGACCGGCCTCGGCCAGCTCGGCCGCGGCCTGGTCGGCCAGGGCTGTCACCGTGTCGACCAGGCGGGCCAGGTCGGGCGGGCGCGACAGGCGGTGGTCGCCCTCCTTCACCAGGGTCAGGGCGGCGTCGGTCGCGTCGATATGCTCCAGCAGCCGCTGCGACACCTGCCAGGGCACGTCGCGGTCCTGCAACCCGTGGATCAGCCGCAACGGGCAGGCGATCGGCAGCGTGTCGCGCAGCACCAGGTGGCGGCGGCCCTCCTCGATCAGGCGCAGCGTGATGGGGTAGGGCTCGTCGCCATATTCACTGGGCTCGTTCCACACGCCGTCGCGCAGTAGCGTGCGCCGGACCGGCTCGGGGAACTCGTTCCACATCAGGTCTTCGGTGAAGTCCGGCGCGGCCGCCAGCCCCACTAGGCCGGCCACCCGCCCGGGCCGGGCGAGCGCCGCCAGCAGCATCAGCCAGCCGCCCATGCTGGACCCGACCAGGATCTGCGGGCCGCTGGTCAGGCGATCGAGCGCCAGGATCGCGTCGTCGGCCCAGGCGCCAATGGTGCCGTCGACGAAGCGGCCGGACGACTGGCCGTGGCCGCGATAGTCGAAGCGCAGGAAGGGTCGGCCGGCGGCGCGGCATGCCGCCTCCAGCGCGGTCGCCTTGGTCCCGGTCATGTCGGACATGAAGCCGCCCAGGAACACCACGCCCGGCCCGGTGCCGGCCGTGCGGACATAGGCGATCCGCTCGCCCATCTGTTCGATGAAGCCTTCGTCCATCGCCTGGGGTAATCTCGCGAGTCGTGGAAACCTCGATCAACCATAACATGGAGCCTCGGCTCGGCACCGGGCTGGCATCGCCGTCCGCGCCGCGGACCGTCCTGCAACTGCTGCCGGCCCTGCATGTGGGCGGCGTCGAGCGCGGCACCGTCGATGTCGCACTGGCCCTGCGCGCCGCCGGCTGGCGGGCGGTGGTGGCATCCGCCGGCGGCCCGCTGGTGGCGGAGCTGGAGCGCGCGGGCGCGGTGCACGTCACCCTGCCGCTCGACAGCAAGAACCCGCTCACCATCCGCGCCAACTCCCGCCGCCTGGTGGAGGTGATCGACCGCTACGACATCGACATCGTCCATGCGCGCAGCCGGGCGCCGGCCTGGGCCGGGTGGCTGGCCGCGCGCGCCGCCGGCCGGCATTTCGTCACGACGTTTCACGGCACGCACAGCCACGGCAACTGGGCCAAGCGGCGCTACAACGCCATCATGGGCCGGGGCGAGCGCGTCATCGCCATCTCGCAATTCATCGCCGAGCATGCCTATGGCGTCTACGGCGTGCCGCCCGAGCGCATCCGCATCATTCCGCGCGGCATCGACTTCCGCCGCTTCGATCCCCATGCGGTCAGCGGCGAGCGGGTGATCCAGGTGGCCAGCCAGTGGCGCCTGCCGGACGGCGTGCCGGTGATCATGCTGCCCGCCCGCTTCAGCCGCTGGAAGGGCCATGAGGTGCTGATCGACGCCATCGCCCGGCTCGGCGACCGCGAGCTGATGTGCGTCCTGGTCGGCGCCACCCAAGGGCGCGACGCCTATCGCACCGAGCTGGAGGCGCTGATCGTCGCCAAGGGGCTGGGTGGGCGCATCCAGATGGTGCCCGACTGCCGCGACATGCCGGCGGCCTATATGCTGGCCGACGTCGTGGTCGCCCCCTCGACCGAGCCGGAGGCATTCGGCCGGGTGCCGGTGGAGGCGCAGGCGATGGGCCGCCCGGTGATCGCGACCGACCATGGCGGCGCGCGCGAGACCGTGATCTCGGGCGAGACCGGGCTGCTGGTCCCCCCTGGCGATGCGGCTGCCCTGGCGTCCGCCATCGCCGACGCGCTCGACCTGCGCATGGAAGAACGCCGGCTGCTGGGCGAGCATGCGATCGCCCATGTCCGGGCCAATTTCGATCTCGGCCGGATGTGCGCCGAGACGCTGGCGGTCTATGCGGAGATCCTGGGCATCGGCGACGCCAGACAGCACAGCATCGCTGCGTGACCGCGGCCGGGGCGGCAGCCCCTGTTCTCGTCATGAAGCATGGCGCGCTGGGCGACCTGGTCCAGGCGACCGGGCCGATGCAGGCCATCCGCCACCATCATCCGGGTGCCCGCATCACCCTGCTGACGACCCGGCCGTTCGCCGACTTCATGGCCGGCTGTCCCTGGATCGACGCCGTCTGGGTCGACGACCGGCCGCCGGCCTGGAACCTGCCGGCGGTGCTGCGGCTCGGCCGGCGGCTGCGCGGCGGCGGGTTCGGGCGGGTCTACGACCTGCAGACGTCGGGCCGGTCCAGCCGCTACCTGCGCTTCTTCGGCCGGCCGCGGCCGGAATGGTCCGGCATCGCGGCCGGTGCTTCGCACCCCCATGCCAACCCCGATCGAGACCGCATGCACACGCTGGATCGCCAGCGCGAGCAGTTGGCGATGGCGGGCATCGCCCGGGTGCCGCCGCCTAGCCTCGACTGGGTGGCCGACGGCCCGCTGCCGCCGGGCGTGCCCGACCGGCCGTTCGTCCTGCTGGTGCCGGGCGGCTCGGCCCATCGGCCCGAGAAGAGATGGCCGATCGACCGATTCGCCGGGCTTGCCGCGGAGTTGGCCGCGGCGGGCATCGCGCCGGTCGTGGTCGGCGGTGGCGGCGAGCGACCGCTGGCGGCGGCCATCCGCGCCGCTGCCCCGGATGCCGTGGACCTGACCGGGGCGACCGGCCTGGCCGACCTCGTGCGGCTCGGGCGACGGGCGCAGGCGGTCGTCGGCAACGACACCGGGCCGGTCCATCTGCTGGCCGTGGCCGGCGCGCCGACGGTGGTTCTCTTCTCGGCCGCGTCGGACCCGGCCCTGTGCCAGCCGCGCGGGGCGGCCGTCCGCGTACTGCGTGAATCGGCCCTGGCCGACCTCGGAGTCGGGTCCGTCGCCGCGGCCCTGGCGGCGCTCGCGCCATAGACCCCTTGCAAGGCTGACCGTCATCGTTAGATTGAGGCATGCGGCGGGCGCCAAAGGCCGGCCTGCATTGCCATGACCACAGGAGACGATTCATAGCCAGACCCCCATTCGAGCCGACGCCGTCCCGCGACGGGCCGCGCGTCAACAACGAAATCCGCGTGCCGCGCGTGCGCCTGGTCGATGAGCGCGGTGAGATGGTCGGCGTCGTGACCACGCCCGAAGCCATCACCATGGCGGAAGAGGCAGGGCTCGACCTCGTGGAAGTGGCGCCGAACGCCGATCCACCCGTCTGCAAGATCCTCGACTTCGGCAAGTTCAAGTACGAAGAACAAAAGAAGAAGAACGAGGCGCGCAAAAAGCAGAAGATCATCGAGGTCAAGGAAATCAAGCTTCGTCCTGGCATCGACGATCACGACTACGACGTGAAGATGCGCAGCATGCAGAAGTTCATCGAGGAAGGCGACAAGGTGAAGGTCACCTTGCGGTTCCGTGGGCGCGAAATGGCGCACCAGGATCTGGGCCTCCAGGTGCTGATCCGCGTGCGCGACGACCTGGATGAAGTGGCCAAGGTCGAGCAGATGCCGCGCCTGGAAGGCCGGCAGATGGTCATGGTGATGTCGCCCAAGTGACGGTGCGAAGGGCGCCCACGGCCGCACCCGGCCGCGTGGCTGCCCTTGCCATCCTGGCGCGGCGTCGCTATAAGCCCCGCTCCCGCCGGCGGCCGGGCTGGTGCGCACATTCGCGCGCACAAACGGGCATGCCTTCGCTGCGGCGCGTGACCAATCGAGAAGGACCGAAATGCCCAAGATGAAGACGAAGAGCGGGGCGAAGAAACGCTTCCGCACGACCGGCACCGGCAAGCTGGTGGCCAACGTGGCGCACAAGCGCCATCGCCTGGTCAGCAAGCCGCAGAAGATGAAGCGCAAGGCGCGCGGCACCATGATCCTCGCCGACGGCGATGCGCGTCAGGTGCTGAAGTACATGCCTTACGCACGGGGGTAATCGAATATGGCCCGCGTAAAGAGGGGCGTGACCGCACACGCCCGGCACAAGAAGGTTCTCGACATGGCCACGGGTTACCGTGGTCGCGCGAAGTCGAGCTTCCGTATCGCCATCGAGAAGGTCGAGAAGGGGCTGCAATATGCCTATCGCGACCGCCGCAACAAGAAGCGCGATTTCCGCGGTCTGTGGATCCAGCGCATCAATGCCGGCGCGCGCGAATACGGCATGACCTATTCGCAGTTCATGAACGGCATCAAGAAGGCTGGGATCGAGGTCGACCGCAAGGTGCTGGCCGATCTGGCCGCGCGCGAGCCGACCGCCTTCAAGGCGCTGGCCGACCAGGCCCAGGCGGCCCTCGACCAGGCCGCCCAGGCCCAGGCTGCCTGAAGCCGAGCTGGGGCAGGAAGATGATGGGCGCACGGGGTCGATTTACGGGCATGTTCTGAGCCCCGCGGTCGACCTCGCGGGCCCGGCGGATGGCGTTCATCCCCGGGCCAGCCAGCACCAAGGGGCCGGAAACGGCCCCTTTTTCTTTGGCTGGGTTTTGTCTTTGGCATGGGTTTCCGGGGATTTGCGACGACGCTCCCCGGTGGATGATGGGAAAGGCCGGCGATGACCGATCTGGAGCCGCTGCGCGACCGCCTGATGCAGGCCGTCGCCGATGCGGGAGACCTCGACCAGCTGGAGGCGGTGCGCCTGGCCGCCCTCGGCCGCAAGGGCGAGATCACCGAGCGTATGAAGACGCTGGGCGGGCTGGCGCCGGACGAGCGGCGGACCGCGGGCCAGCAGTTCAACGCGCTGAAGGACGAGGTGGCCGCCGTCCTGGAGACGCGCCGCGAGGTGCTGCAGGCCGAGGCGCTGGGCCGCCGCCTGGCGGCCGACCGCATCGACGTCACCCTGTCGCCGCGGCCCGAGTCCGAGGGGCGCATCCACCCGATCAGCCAGACCATCGACGAGCTGACCGCGATCTTCGCCGACATGGGCTTCTCGGTCGCCGAGGGACCGCATATCGAGGAGGATTTCTACAACTTCACCGCCCTCAACATCCCGCCCGAGCATCCGGCCCGGCAGGAGCACGACACCTTCTACCTGCCCCCGCGCGAGGACGGCACGCGGCTGGTGCTGCGCACCCACACCTCGCCGGTGCAGATCCGCACCATGATGCGGGACAAGCCGCCGATCCGGATCATCGTGCCCGGCCGCACCTTCCGCTGCGACGACGACGCCACCCACTCGCCGATGTTCCACCAAGTCGAGGGACTGGTGGTCGACCGCGCCAGCCACATGGGCCACCTGAAGGGCTGCCTGATCGAGTTCTGCCGCGCCTTCTTCGACATCGACGACCTGCCGGTGCGGTTCCGCCCCAGCTATTTCCCCTTCACGGAGCCCTCGGCCGAGGTCGATATCGGCTGCTCGCGCGAGGGCGGCCAGCTCAAAATCGGCCACGGCGCCGACTGGCTGGAGATCCTGGGCTGCGGCATGATCCACCCGAAGGTGCTGGCCAATGCCGGCGTCGACCCGACCGAGTACCAGGGCTTCGCCTTCGGCATGGGGATCGAGCGCATCGCGATGCTGAAGTACGGCATCCCCGACCTGCGCACCTTCTATGAATCCGACCTGCGCTGGCTGCGTCACTACGGCTTCGTGCCGCTCGACGTGCCGACGCTCTCCGCGGGGCTGTCGCGATGAAGATCACCCTGTCCTGGCTGCGCGACCATCTGGAAACCGACGCCGACCTCGCCACCGTGTCGGCCCGCCTCACCATGCTGGGGCACGAGGTGGACGGCATCGACGATCCGGCCGCCCGCCTGGCGCCCTTCACGGTCGGCTATGTCGTCTCGGCCGTGCAGCATCCCAACGCCGACCGCCTGCGCGTCTGCGTCGTCGATACCGGCACCGACCAGGTGCAGGTGGTCTGCGGGGCGCCCAACGCCCGCACCGGCATGAAGGGCGTCTTCGCCCGCGCCGGCACGGTCATCCCCCGCACGGGCGTGCTGCTGAAGGCCGGCCAGATCCGCGGCGAGGCCTCCAACGGCATGCTCTGCTCGGCCTATGAGATGGGGCTGTCGGACGATCATGACGGCATCATCGACCTGCCGGAGGACGCCCCGGTCGGGCAGCCCTTCGCGCCGGTGATGGGCCTGGACGACCCGGTCCTCGACATCAAGATCACGCCCAACCGGGCCGACTGCCTGGGCATCCGCGGCCTGGCCCGCGACCTGGCCGCGGCCGGCGTCGGCCGGCTGAAGCCGCGCCCGCCGGTGACGGTGCCGGGCAGCTTCGCCAGCCCGATCGGCGTGCGCTTCGACCTGGCGGCCGACGACGCGGCGGCCTGCCCGCTCTATGCCGGGCGCTACATCCGCGGTGTGCGCAATGGCCCGAGCCCGGCCTGGCTGCAGAAGCGGCTGCTGGCGGTGGGCCTGCGGCCGATCTCGGTGCTGGTCGACATCACCAACTTCTTCACGCTGGACATCGCGCGGCCGCTGCATGTGTTCGATGCCGACCGGGTGACGGGTGACATCCTCGTCCGTCGCTGCCAGCCGGGCGAGTCGCTGCACGCGCTGAATGGCAAGATCTACGAGCTGGACGGCGAGATGACGGCGATCGCCGACGGCAGCGGCGTCGTCGGGCTGGGCGGCGTGATCGGCGGCGAGACCACCGGCTGCACCGAGGGCACGGTCAACGTCTTCGTCGAGTCGGCCCTGTTCGATCCGGTGCGCACGGCGGCGACCGGCCGCAAGCTCGGCCTGCAGACCGATGCGCGCTACCGCTTCGAGCGCGGCGTCGACCCGGCCTCGGCGGTGACCGGGATCGAGGCGGCGACGCGCATGATCATCGAGCTCTGCGGCGGCGAGGCGAGCCAGGTCGTCGTCACCGGCCGCGAGCCCGACCATCGCCGCCGCATCCGGCTGCACGACGCGCGCGTCGCCACGCTGGGCGGCCTGGCCGTCGCCCCCGACGAGTCCCGCCGCATCCTCGAGGTGCTGGGGGCCAAGGTCGAGCGCACGGCCGATGCCATGGATGTCGAGGTGCCGTCCTGGCGCGCCGACATCGAGGGCGAGGCCGACCTCGTCGAGGAGGTGCTGCGCGTCCATGGCTACGACGCCATCCCGGTTGTGCCGCTGCCGCGCGAGCATGCGGTGACGCGGCCGGCCCTCTCGCCGGCCCAGCGCCGGGTCGGCCATGCGCGCCGCCAGCTTGCCGCCCGCGGGCTGGTGGAGGCGGTCACCTTCTCGTTCATGCCAGGGCCGGATGCCGCCCGCTTCGGGGCGGTGAAGGACGCGCTCCGCCTGGTCAACCCGATCAGCGCCGACCTCGACGTGATGCGGCCGTCGATCCTGCCGAACCTGATCGCGGCCGCCGGCCGCAACGCCGACCGCGGCTTCGCTGACGGCGCGCTCTTCGAGATCGGCCCGCAATATGCCGACGACACCCCGGCGGGGCAGTCGCTGGTGGCGGCCGGCATCCGCTCGGGCGAGGCCGTGCCGCGCCACTGGACGGGCCCCGCGCGCGCGGTCGACGCCTATGACGCCAAGGCTGACGCCCTGGCGGCGCTGGCCGCGCTCGGCGTGCCGGTCGACAACCTGCAGACGACGACCGATGCGCCGGCCTGGTACCATCCCGGCCGCTCCGGCGTGCTGCGGCTCGGCACCATGGCGATGGCGCAGTTCGGGGAGCTGCACCCGGCCGTCCTCCAGGCCATGTCGGTGAAGGGGCCGCTGGTCGGCTTCGAGGTGATGGTCGATGCCGTGCCACTGGCGCGCAGCAAGGGTGGCCATGCCCGCCCGGCGCTGTCGCTGTCGGCCTTCCAGCCGGTGACGCGCGACTTCGCCTTCCTGGTCGATGGCGGCGTCGCAGCCGAGGCGGTGACCCGCGCGGTCAAGGCGGCCGAGCGCAAGCTGCTGGCCGGCGTGCGGGTGTTCGACGTCTATCGCGGCCCGGGCGTGCCCGAGGGCCGCAAGTCGATCGCGGTCGAGGTCACGTTGCAGCCGGTGACGGCGACCCTGACCGAGGAGGAGATCGACGCCATCGCCGCCCGCATCGTGGCCCAGGTCGCTAAGTCGACCGGCGGCACGCTGCGGACGTAGCCGCGGGCGGCGTCAGCGCCGGTCCAACCGCGCGATCGCGGCC
The DNA here is from genome assembly GCF_006738645.1 of Stella humosa. Taxonomy (GTDB): domain Bacteria; phylum Pseudomonadota; class Alphaproteobacteria; order ATCC43930; family Allostellaceae; genus Allostella; species Allostella humosa. Next base: position 103,436 of record NZ_AP019700.1, read on the forward strand.
AGGACCGGCGCCGTCGTCCCGTCTCCGGCCGGCAGCACCTCGACCCGGTCGGCGTGGCGCCGGACCAGGTCGGGGACGGCGCCGGCGGCGTCGGCCGGCAGGAAGGCATGGTCGATGCGGGCAAGGCCCAGGCCGCGTTCGGCGATGCGTTCGGCGGTGGTCCAATGGAGCGCCACCCGGGCGGTCGGGTCCTCGACGATGCGGTCGTGCGCGGCCGCCAGCGACGGCGGTTCGCCGCCGATGCGGATGCCGCCCAGAAAGATGCCCTCCGGCCCGGCATAGCCCACCCCCGGCACCTGGGCCAGGGCGGCTGCGGCCGCGTCCCCGGTCGCCAGCACCAGCACCGTCGGCAACCGGCTCGCGGCCGGTTCCGGGAAGACGGCGCGCAGGAGCTGGGCTGCCAGCCGATTGGCCTCTATGTCGGTGATGCTCGGCCGGGCGTTGGCCTCCAGGATGGCGAACTTCTGCTCGCGCCACGGCCGCTCGACGGCCTCGGCCCGGAAGTCGAGCGCCGTGATCGGCATGTCCAGCACGGTCGCGATCCGCTCGAAGAGCTGGATGTTGTCGGGGTGCGTGTCGGCGGTCACCTCGACCGGATACCCGCCGCGCGACCGCATGGGGGTGGTGCGCACCTCCACCCGCTCGCCGCGGGCCGGCACGGTCTCAAGCGAGCGGCCGGCGCGGCCCAGCGTCCAGAGCATCTCGCCGTCCACGGTCAGTGGATAGCCCGCCGGGAAGTTCGCCCGACCGGCCGCCAGGTCGGCATTGTGCCGCTCGATCAGCCAGGCGATCGCATGCGTCCCGTCCCCCACCACGTAGGGGCGGTTGCGGCGCATCACGATGGCGATGCGGCCGCCGATGACCGTGGCGCGGAAATCCGGCGTGTCGAGATAGGGCTCGATCATCGCCAAATTGCCGGCTTCCATCGCCTTGGCGAAGGCGGCCGGCACTTCGGCGGCGTCGGCGACAGCCAGCATGACGCCGCGGGACAGGGAGCCATCGGTCGGCTTGATGACGACGGGAAAGCCGATGCGCTCTGCCGCCAGCACGGCCGCGTCGGCGGTCGTGGCGATCCGGCACGGCAGGACGGGAATGCCGAGCCCGGCCAGGAACCGCTTGGTCAGCAGCTTGTCCGACGACAGCTTCGAGCCCATGGATGGGGCCGTCAGCGGCAGGGAATGGTCGAAGCGCACCTGCCGGGCGCCTTCCCCCAGGACCATGGTGCCGGGATAGAGGTGCGACGGGCGGCAGGCGATGCCGGCGGTCGCCGCCGCTGCGGCGACCACGCGGCTGACCGGGTCGAGGTTGGCGATGGTCGGCTCGGCCTCGGCCGCCTCGCGAAGCTGCGCCATCGCGCCGGCCAGGCGCTCGGCGATCTCGGCAGGGGTCCCGGGCTTGGTGCAGGCGCCGGCGAGCGTCATCGCCAGGGCGGCGGCGCGCCTTGCCAGGGGCTCGGGTGCGTCGAATATGAGGTAGGCCCGCACGATCTGGCTGGCAGCCGGCCGCGGCCGGGCGGCTCGGCGGCCCTGGGCGGCGGCCAAGAGCCTTTCGGTCGTTGCTGCCACCAGGTCCATTCCGTCGACCGGGGCGGCCGCATCCTCGTCGGCCGGCAACTCCAGCAGGCTGCATACCGCCTGCCAGCGCGCAACCCATCCGGGGCCCGCGGCGGCAGTCAGCGTCCCGGGCTCGTCGAAGGCGAGCAGGATCGCCGCATCGGGCCCTTCGATCGACGGGCCGGCGAGGCTGCGGACGGTGGTGACAATGTCGCGCGTGCTCATGTCGCCTCGCTGGCGCTCATGCCCGGTTGAGCATGGCGACTTCCTCCACGACGGCCGCGGCCCGTGCCGCTGCGTCGCCGGCCGGCAGCGGGTGCACCTGGCGCGCATGCGCCCGCACAAGCTCGATGACGCGCGCGGCCGGATGGCCGGACTCGACCTCGGGCAGATAGGCGTGGTCGATGATCGACACACCCAGTCCGGCATGGGTGATGTGGTCGGGCGTCAGCCAGTGGACGGCGACCCCCAGCGTCGGGTCCTGCACCATGCGCTCATGCGCCTCGCCCGCACCGACCGGGACCGTCAGCCCGGCCAGATGCAATCCGTCGGCCGACGCCACGGCGGCCGGCAGCCCGAGGCGGGCGATCTCTGCCCGCAGCCGCTCGGGCGCGTCGCCCGGCTCGGGGTCGAGCACCACGATCGTCGGCAGCCGGACCGTCTCGGCGTCGGGCGCCACGGCCCGCAGGATCACGTCGAAGACCGGGTGTCCCTTGTAGTTCGCCATGTTGGGGCGCGTGTTGATCTCCAGGATGCCGAACCGCTGTTCGTGCCAGGGCCGCTCGATCGCCTCGGCGCGGAAGTCGATGCCGCAGACGGTCAGTCCCACCACCGCCATCAGGCGGCGGAACAGCGCGGCGTTCTCCGGATGCAGGTTGGGCGTGACGTCGACGCGGCTGCCGCCCTGGGTGCGCAGGATCGCATTGGTCCGCAGGATGACGCGGTCGCCCGTCGCCGGCACGGCTGCCAGGGTGAGGCCGACCCGGGCGAGCGTCTGTTCCACATGATCGTCGACCACGACCGGAAACTGCCGCGAGGCATCGTCCTTCTGGTCGGCCAGCGACTCGTTATGCGCGGCAACCAGTTCGGCCACCGTCGAGCGGCCGTCGCCGACGACGAAGGGCGGCACGCGCTCCATCACCATGCCGACCTGGTCGCGCACCATCAGGATGCGGAAGTCGGGCGTGTCGAGGTAGGGCTCGACCATCACGGCCGAGCCCTCGCCCTCGGCGTTGCGGTAGGCCAGCCGCACCTCTTCGGGCGTGCGGATGTCCAGCCACACGCCGCGCCCGCGGGACGCATCGATCGGCTTGATCGCCACCGGATAGCCGATCGACTGGGCGGCGGCCACTGCGTCGTCTGCGTTCTCCACCGTCCGATCGGTCAGGACCGGCAGGCCGAACCCCCACAGGTAGCGCTTGGTGCCCAGCTTGTTGGCGCCCAGGGTGGTGCCGAACTGCGGGGACACGAGCGGCGTGGACCCGTCGAATATGCTCAGGCGGCGGCCTTCTCCCACCACGGCCAAGCCGGGATAGAGGGTCGACCAGCGCCAGGGCAGGCCCAGGCGCGTCGCGGCCTCCACCAGCACGGCGGCCACCTCCCGCACCGGCGGCATGGCCAGGTCGGCCGCGGTGGCGCGCAGCCGCTCCAGATCCTGGCGCAGGCGCGCGACCATGATCGGCTGGGCTTCGGCGTTCTGCGTCAGGTCGACGGTCGCGACCGCGATGCGGGCGGCGGCCAGGGCCAGCGGCCGCGGGATGTCGGGCAGGATGTACTGGCCGGGCGTGCGCGTGGCGCGTGCGCCGCCGCCGGGCTGGCCCATGGCGATGCCGGCCAGGCAGGCGGCCGCGGATGCCGCGGTCAGGCCGGCCGGCATGGCGGCGGCAATCCCGTAGGTGGCCGGATTGACGCCGATCGCCAGCATGACCGAGCGCCAGCGGGTGTGCCACCGGCCCTGCATCGTCGCCTCGTTGGCCAGCCCCTGGAACGTCATCGCGATGACGGTTTCCGCGGCCTCGACGCTGGGGCCATGCAGGTGGCGGACGGTGATCTTGACGTTCGGCATCGCGCGCGGGGCCTCGTTCCCGGCCGGGGCGGCGGATTCCGCCCCCGGCGTCCGTGCCTCTTATAGCTAGAAACGGATCGTTTTCGCCTGCACAACGTGGGGTAGCGAGCGCACGGTCGCCAGCAGGGCCTCGCCGATCGGCTGGTCGACCTGGACCAGGCAGATGGCGTCTTCCCCGGGGGCGGCGCGTCCCAGGTGGAAGCTGGCGATGTTCACGCCGGCATCGCCCAGGGCGCGGCCCAGCGCGCCGATGAAGCCCGGCTGGTCGCGGTTGCGCACGAACAGCATCGGCCCGTCCAGCTCGGCCTCGAACACCATGCCCTGGACCTCGACGACGCGTGGCCGGGTGCCGCTGAAGAGCGAGCCGGCGACCGTCCGCGCCCGCCCGTTGCAGGTGACCGACACGCGCACCAGGGTCTGGTAGTCCGGCGTGTGCGCGCCCGTCACCTCCGTCACCTGCATGTTGCGCTCGCGCGCGATGACGGGGGCCGAGACCATATTGACCGTCTCGAGCAAGGGCGCCAGCAGGCCCGTCAGCATCGCCGCCGTCACCGGCTTGGTGTTGATGCCGGCGGCGTCGCCCTCGAAGCTGATCTCGACCGACTGGATCGGCTCCTCGGTCAGCTGCCCGGCGAAGCTGCCGAGCAACTGGCCCAGCGCCATATAGGGGCGCAGCGTCGCTGCTTCCTCGGCCGACACGGACGGCATGTTGATGGCATTGACGACCGCCCCCGTCAGCAGGAAGTCCGCCATCTGCTCGGCCACCTGCAGGGCGACGTTCTCCTGCGCCTCGCCGGTCGACGCGCCCAGGTGCGGCGTCACGATGACGTCGTCGCGCCCGAAGAGCGGGCTGGCCGTCGCCGGCTCGACCGCGAAGACGTCGATCGCCGCCCCCGCGACCTGGCCCGACTCGAGGCCGGCCAGCAGGGCTTCCTCGTCGATCAGCCCGCCGCGGGCGCAGTTGATGATCTGCACGCCGCGTCGCATCCGGTGGATCGAGGTGGCGTCGATGATGTTGCGGGTGGCCTCCGTCAGCGGCGTGTGCAGGGTGATGAAGTCGGCCCGCGCGAAGAGCGTCTTAAGGTCGACCTTCTCGACGCCCAGGACCCGCGCGCGGTCCTCGGACAGGAACGGGTCGTAGGCCACCACCTTCATGCGCAGGCCCAGCGCGCGGTCGGCGACGATCGAGCCGATGTTGCCGCAGCCGACGACGCCCAGCGTCTTGGCCGTGACCTCCACCCCCATGAAGCGGTTCTTCTCCCACCGGCCGGCTTGCGTCGAGCGGTCGGCGGCGGGGATCTGGCGGGCCAGCGCCAGCATGAGCGCGATGGCGTGCTCGGCCGTGGTGATGGAATTGCCGAAGGGCGTGTTCATCACCACGACGCCGCGGGCGGTGGCCGCCCCCACGTCGATGTTGTCGATGCCGATGCCGGCGCGGCCGACGACCTTCAGCCGGTCGGCGACGGCCAGCACCTCGCGGGTGATCTTGGTCGCCGAGCGGACGGCGACGCCGTCATAGTCGGCGACGATGGCGCGCAGCTCGGCCGGCTTCAGGCCGGTATTCACATCGACCTCGATCCCGCGCTGGCGGAAGATCTCGACGGCGCGCGGGGACAGGGAATCGGCGATCAGCACCTTGGGCATGGTGGTCGTCCGTCTTTCGCAAATCTGGATGGCAGGCGGGATGGAGCCGCCGCCCCGCGACGGGGCGGCGGGGATGCCGGCGTCAGGCCGCCGCCGCGCGGCTCACCTCGGCCCAGGCCCAGTCGAGCCAGGGGCACAGCGCCTCGACGTCGGCCGTCTCGACCGTCGCACCGCACCAGATGCGCAAGCCCGGCGGGGCGGCGCGATGGCTGGCGATGTCGTAGGCCACGCCCGCCTGCTCCAGGCGCCGGGCCAAGTCCTTCACGATCGCCTGCTGGGCGGCGGCCGGCTGGGCTGCGAACCAGGGGTCGACGATGGCGATGCAGGCCGACGTCCAGGACCGCGACGCAGGGTCGGCTGCCAGGAAATCGACCCAGGGGGTGCGCTCGACCCAGGCGGAAAGGGCGGCGAAGTTCGCGCGCGAGCGGGCGATCAGGGCATCCAGCCCGCCCACCGCCTCGGCCCATTTCAGCGAGTCGATGGCATCCTCGACGCACAGCATCGACGGCGTGTTGATCGTCTCGCCCTGGAAGATGCCCTCGTTGATCTTCCCGCCGGGCGTCAGGCGGAAGACCTTGGGCATCGGCCAGGCCGGCTTGTGCTGCTCCAGCCGGGCGACGGCGCGCGGCGACAGGGCCAGCATGCCGTGTGCGGCCTCGCCGCCCAGCGCCTTCTGCCAGGACCAGGTGACGACGTCGAGCTTTTCCCAGGGCAGGTCCATGGCATAGGCGGCCGAGGTGGCGTCGCAAATCACCAGGCCCGCGCGGTCGGCCTTGATCCAGTCGGCATCGGGCATGCGCACGCCCGAGCTGGTGCCGTTCCAGGTCAGGATCACGTCGCGGTCGGTATCGACCTCGGCCAGGTCGGGCAGCCCGCCATAGGGCGCGCGGAAGGCGCGCACGTCGGTCAGGCGCAACTGCTTGATGATGTCGGCTTCCCAGGTCTCGCCGAAATTCTCCCACACCAGCACGTCGACGCCGCGGGGGCCGAGCAGCGACCACAGCGCCATCTCGACGGCGCCCGTGTCGGACGCCGGCACGATGCCGAGCCGCCAGTCGGCCGGCATGCGCAGCACGGCGTGGCTGCGGTCGATCACTTCTTTGAGCTTGGCCTTGCCGGTCCTGGCGCGGTGCGAGCGGCCGAGGAATGCGTCGGAAAGCGCCTGGGGGGTCCAGCCGGGGCGCTTGGCGCACGGGCCGGAGGAAAAGCACGGATTCGCGGGTCGGACTGCGGGCGTCGTCATGTCGAGCCTATCCCTTCCAGAATGGCTGCGCCCCGGTGGGGGGGCGTGTCCCGCCGCGGTGGCTACGCCCGGGAAGGGGGGACAGTCAATGGGGGATTTCTCGGCGACGCTGTGGTCTCGCTCGATTCAGTGCTGACGAAGCTTGCGTCGCACTGTCGGTCGCCGTGGAACTCTCGATGATCCCGTCACGTTTTCCTGGGATGAAGGGCAAGGACACGGCCTCCTCCATGGCGTTCGGCATGGCCTTCGGCGTCGGTATTGGCGCTGTCCTCGGTGCAGCGGTCGACAATGTGGCGATGGGCGTTGCGGTGGGCGTGGCTTTTGGCGCTGCGATCGGCGCTGCCTTCGGGGCCAGAAGCGGCGGATAGCGTCGCCGCTGCGGATCGTCTACGACTTGGATAGGGTGTCGGGCCGTGTCATAACGCGGTTCGAGCGGCCAGCCGGGTTAGCACAGGGGTAGTGCAGCGGTTTTGTAAACCGAAGGTCGCGGGTTCGAATCCTGCACCCGGCACCATCGCCCACCATCCGCCGCACCTGCCCGTCAGGGCAGGGCGGTGACGTTGGCGGCCAGCGGCAGCAGGCGGCGGGTAGCGGCCAGCATTTGGTCGACTTCGGCCTCGGTGCCGTCGTGGCGGCAGACCAGGCGGATCAGCTTGGGCCCGCGGCGCGCGAAGAGGAAGCGCTCGGCCTCCAGGCGGGTGATGACCGCGTCCGGCATCTCGACGAATACCTCGTTGGCCTCCACCGGGACATGCAGCTTCACGCCGGGCAATGCTGCCAGCCCTTCCGACAGGCGGCGGGCCAGGCCGTTGGCGCGGGCGGCCAACTGCAGGTACAGGCCATCCTCGACATAGGCCAGGAGCTGGGCCGAGGCGAAGCGCATCTTCGACCAGACATGGCCCGCCCGGCGCAGCCGGAAGACCAGCTCGTGGGCGATGCCGGGGTCGAAGGCGACGATGGCGTCGCACGACATGCAGCCGTTCTTGGTGGCGCCGAAGGACAATACGTCGACGCCGATCTTCCACGTCATCTCGGCCGGCGTGCAGCCCAGCGTGTCGAGCGCGTTGGCGAAGCGGGCACCGTCCATGTGCATCTTCAGGCGGTTGGCGCGCGCGACCTCGCCGATCGCGGCCAGCTCGTCCAGCCGATAGACGGTGCCGAGGTCGGTCGCCTGGGTGACCGACACGCCCGCCGGCTGCGGCTTGTGCGGCTGGCCGACGCCCGCGTCGGCGATCGCCTTGGCCAGCCGGTCGGCGGTGATGCGGTACTGCGCACCGGGCAGGAGCTGCAGCTTGGCGCCGCCCGACTGGGCCTCGAAGGCCCCGCATTCGGAGGTCTGGATATGGGCCGTCTCGTGGCAGTAGATGCCGCCCCAGGGGCGCGTCATGGCCGATAGCGCGATGGCGTTGGCGGCCGTGCCGGTGGCCACAGGGAAGACCCGGACCTCGGTCTCGAACAGGTCGGACAGCCGGCGGTCGACGGCGCGCGTCGTCTCGTCATTGCCATAGGACGGCGCCGTGCCCCGGTTGGCGGCGACGATCGCCTCCATGATCGACGGGGCCACGGAGGCGGTGTTGTCGCTGCGAAAGTCGACGGGCTGCGTCGTCATCGGCGGTCGCTCCGGATTGCGGAAGGGAATATGGCGGGACGATAGGGCGGCGCCGCGATCGCGGCAACAGGGCAGGGCCGGCGGGCGACGCGGAACGGATCGGACGGAATCTCAGCGCGGCGCCGGCTCGAAGCCTGCATCGGCATCGACGGCAGCATCGGGCAGGCGGGCCGCCGCCGGGTCCAGGCGGCAGCCATGCAGGCCAATGGTGCCGCCCGCGGCCACCTGGCGGACGCGGCCCACCACCACGGTCTCGCGGTCGCGTTCGCGGGCGAAGCGCTGGCGCTCGCGCCGGTCGGCGAAGGTGCAGGCGACGGCAAAGGCCGCACGGCGGCCATTGCGCCATTCATGCAGGCGGCTGCCATCGACCGCCCGGCCCCGCACCGCGATCGGTCCCAGTGCCGCCAGGGTGCGGCGTGCGGCGGCCGTGCGCCCCTGGCCCGGCGGCAGGCCGGCCATGGCCGCCTGCGCCAGTGCCGACAACTGGCCCGGCCCATAGACCTGCCGCGGCCGGTCGGCCGGCGTCGGCGCGCGCTCGGCCGGGGCAGGCGGCGCTTCCGGCCGGGGCCCGGCCAGGTTGCGCAGCACCGCCTCGGCGTCGGCCGTCACATGGGCGATGCGGAAGCGCTGGCCGTCCAGCACCCGCGGCAGGTCCTGGCAGGCCGCCGGGTCACGCTCGATCGCCTCGCTCGCCTGGGACCGCGAGGCATCTTCCAGCCGGGCCCGGCCGATGGCCAGTTCCGGCGCCTTGGCCTGGACGGCCGTCATCGCGGCCTCGAACCCGTCGACGCCGTTGGCCTGCCGCCAGCGGCGGTGGGCATCCGCGCGGGCCGGCTGGCCGCCCGGGTCGCGCCCGTCGCAGGCGGATACCAGGCCGCGCGCCAGGCCGATCGGCACCAGGACATCGGCGATCGCCTGCGAGGCGGCCGTGATCGGGTCGGCCTCCTGGGCCGCCGTCCGGCCGGGCGCGACCACCGAAAGCAGCATGAGGGCGGCCGCCAGCCGTACTGCTGCCAGTCGTGCTGCCGCCAGCCGTGCTGCCGTCAGCCTGGGACCGGGCATGTCTGTCTGGCCTGGTGTCATCCTGTGCCGTGTCATCCTGTGCCCTGGCGTCGTCCCTAGCTCCGGGCCCTGTGAAAACCCGACTTTCGTGCTCTTCGTTCCGGCCCGCGCCCTGGCAAGCCTGTTCGCCGCCGCGGGCGGTCTGTAGATTTCACGGGACCTTACAACGTCCCCGCCGGAAATCCCCGCCCGAAGGAGCCTTCTAATGCCTGCCGCGCCGCGCGTCGCCATCGGCGGCTTCATGCTCGAATCGAACTGCCACGCCCCGGTCGCGACCGAGGCGGAGTTCCGCGCCTCCACCTATGCCGAGGGCGACGATATCCTGGTCGACCTGGCGCGGCCCGCGCCGCGCATGCCGGCCACGCTGGGCGGCTTCTGGCGCGCCATGAACGACGGCGATCCCTGGGTTCCGGTGCCCCTCGTCATGACCTCGGCCGGGGCCAGCGGCTCGGTCGAGCAGGGCTTCTTCGACCGCGTCGTCGACCAGATGTGCCAGCGGCTACAGGCCGCCCTGCCGGTCGACGCCGTCTTCCTGTCGCAACATGGCGCGGCGATCGCCACCGTCGAGCCCGACCCCGATGGCGTGGTGTTCGAGCGCATCCGCGCCGTCGTCGGCCCCGACGTGCCGATCGTGGCGACGCTCGACCTGCACGCCAACCTCAGCCGACGCATGGTGTCCGAGCCCGACGCGCTCGTGGTCTATCGCCGCAACCCCCATGTCGACATGGCCGAGCGGGGGGCCGACTGCGCGGCCATCCTGCGCCGCATGCTGGGCGGCATGCGCACGGCCAAGGCCTACGCCAAGCTGCCCCTGATTCCGCCCTCGGTGACCCAGAACACGAGCGAGGGGCCCTATGCCGACATCATCCGCTATGCCGAGGGGCTGATCGGCGGCGACATCGTCAACGTCTCGGTTGCGTCGGGCTTCACGTCCGGCGACACGCCCAAGGCCGGCATGTCGGTGATCGTCACCACTGCCGGCGACCCCGATCTGGCCGACCGCGTGGCCCGCGACGTGGCGACCCGCGCCTGGGCCGATCGCGCGCGCTACGTCCCGCGCCTGACCTCCCTGGAGGATGCCGTGGCCCGGGCCCTGGCGGTTGGCCGCGACCCGTCCCTGCCGCCGCTCCTCTTCGCCGACGTGGCCGACAACCCGGGTGGCGGCGGGCGCGGCAACACCATGTGGATCCTGGAAGCCTTTCACCGCGCCGGGGTCGAGGGTTGCACCGTCGGCATCGTCAACGATCCCGAACTGGCGGCCGAGGCCCATGCGCTGGGCGTCGGCGCCCGCTTCGAGGCGCGCTTCAACCGGTCGGAGACGCAGGATTTCTCCAAGCCCTTCGCCGCCGCGGCCGAGGTGATGGCGCTGGCGGACGGCACCGTCGTCGGGCGGCACGGCATGCTGGTGGGCCGCACCCAGCAGCTCGGCCCCAGCGCCCGCCTGCGCCTGGGCGGCATCGACGTGGTCGTGGTCTCGCTGCGCAACCAGCTTCTCGACCCGGCCCAGATCGAGCAGGTCGGCGTCGACCTGAAGACGGTCCGCTCGCTCGTGGTGAAGAGCCGCGGGCATTTCCGCGCGGGATTCGACGAGCAGTTCGACCATGACCGCATCATCGAGGTGGATGTGCCGGGGTTGACGACGCCGGTGCTGGCCAAGGCCGGGCTCGTCAACGTGCCGCGGCCGATCTTCCCCCTCGACAGCGAGGTCGGCTGGGCGCCGCCCAAGAGCTTCGTCGTCTGACCGGGAGGCTGCCGGCGGGAGGGGATCAGTCCCCTTCCCAGCCGGCGGCGAAGGGAAAGCGGCGCTTCCAGAAATCGGCCAGGCGCGGATCGGCGTCGACGCGGCGGACGACCTGGGCCATGGCGGGGGCGGCGGCATAGAAGCGCTGCCGCCACGGCCCGAACCGCGACACCACGGCGACATAGAGGTCGAGCACGGTCAGTCGTTCCCCCAACAGGTAGCGGCCGGGATTGATCTGGCCGTCCATGATGGCCCAGCATTCGGCGATCCGGTCATGCACCGCATCGACGACCCGGACATGGAGGTCGGGCGGTGCGCCGATGCGGGCCGGGTCGGGCTTGATCCAGTGCAGGGCATAGATGGCGGTCGCGACATAGGTCATCCAGCGCAGGAACTGCCCGCGCCGGGCGTCGGCCGGGGCGGGCGCCAGGCCGGCATCCGGGTGGCTGTCCGCCAGCCAGACGAGGATGGCCGCGCTCTCGGTCATGACGTCGCCGGACGGCAGGATGAGCGTCGGCACCTGGCGCATCGGGTTGGTGGTGCCGACCCGCTGGCGGGCCTCCTCGTCGATCCAGGTGGCGCCCTCGACCAGCCGGTAGCGGATGCCGAGCAGCGTCATCGCCGCCTCGACCGCGACCGAGCCGGACGCCGCCGCGCCATAGAGGGTGATCATCGCCGCTCCAATCCGCCTGTGCCCGACATTGCGCCCGGCGAAGCCTAGCCGTTCGCGTGCGAAGACGGAACGGGGCGGGTATAGAGGGGTTTCCTGCCCCGCCTGCCGCGGGGCGGCGGCCCGCGATCCCGGAGCCCAGGCCCGACCATGACCGATCCCCTAGGACCGCGCGACGCCCTGGCCGTGATGGCACCGTTCCGCGCCAGTGACTGGCCGGCACTGGCCGCGGCCGCGGCCCGGTTGGACAGCGTGTCCTGGGGCCGGGTCTTCGCCGCCTTTGCCGCCGCGGCGCTGGCACCCCGATCGGCCGAACGCCTGGCAGACTTGCGGGCACAGGCGGCCCGCCTGCCGGATCTGGCGCGCTACGGCTTCAACCTTGCGATCGACGGCACCGACCCGCAATCCCTGCCGGGCCTCGCCCGCATGCTGGACTGCCGGGCGACCTACGCCGCCCACGATGCCTTCGTGCTGGAGTACCCCAAATGCGGGCGCACCTGGCTGCGGCTGATGATCGGCCGGGCCGTGGCACTCGCTACCGGCCTCGACCTGGCCGATCCGACGGACCTCGGCCGGCTGGCGAGCCTGCGGCCGGGGCTGCCGCGGATTCTTGTCACCCATGACGACGATCCCGAATTGAAGCGGGTCGAGGACATCTGGCGCGACAAGACCATCTATCGCGGCCGCCGGGTGCTGCTGCAGATCCGCGACCCGCGCGATGTGGTGGTGTCCTATTTCTTCCACCGCACCACCCGCAATCACGAGGCCGCCCCTGTGGCCCCCTATCAGGGCACGATGGCGACGTTCGCGCGCCACCCGCAGGGCGGCATTCCCAACATCGTCGCCTTCTACAACGCCTGGGCGGCCGGCCGGGACGAGCCGGCCGCCCTGCTGCGCCTGGACTACGAGGATCTGGTCGCAGACCCCGCCGCCGGCCTGGCGGCGGCCTTGGCCTTCCTGGAGTTGCCGAGCCCGGGACCGGACGGCATCCGCGCCGTCGTCGAGGATTCGAGCTTCGCCCGGATGCAGGCGCTGGAGGCGGCGGGCACCGTGCCCGGCCGGCGGCTGACCCTGGTGGACCCGTCCAACCCCGAAGCCCGCAAGGTGCGGCGCGGCAAGGTCGGCGGCTATCGCGACTACCTGGCGGCCGACGACATCGCCTGGATCGAGGACTATCTCGCCCGCCATCTCGACCCCTGGTACGACCGCTACCGGCCGGCCGGGGGATGAACGCCGAAGCGCCCGGCCTGGCGCTGGCGCTGCGCCAGGGCACGGCCGACCTGCATCGGCGGGCCGAGCAGGCGGGCATCGTCCGCGCGATCCTCGCCGGCCAGGTGCAACGCCATGGCTATGCGCTCTACCTGCGCAACCTGCTGCCGGCCTACCAGGCGCTGGAGCGCGGGCTCGATTCTCATCGCGCGGCGCCCGGGCTGGCGCCACTGGCGCTGCCGCAGCTCTATCGGGCAGGTGCGATCATGCGCGACCTGGATGTCCTGACCGGCGCCGGCTGGGCGGACGAGCTGCCGCTGCTGCCGGCGGGCGCGGCCTATGCCGCCGCAGTCGACGCTGCCGCGGCCGGGGATGGCGCCGGTCTGGCCGGGCATGCCTATACCCGCTACCTGGGCGACCTCAGCGGTGGTCGGATCATGGCCCGGTTGCTGGCCGCCGTGCCGGGGATCGGGCCGGCCGCGATGCAATTCCACCGCTTCCCGGAGATTCCCGACATCGGCGCCTTCAAGGACGCCTATCGCGCCGGCCTGGACCGGCTGGGCCGGCGGCTGGCCGATCCCGGCCGGGTGGTGGCTGCCGCCCGCGCCGCCTTCGCCCACAACATCGAACTGGCCGAGGCGGTCGGGGCGGCAGCCTCGGCCGCGGATTGACGCCGGGCTACAGCAGCGGCTTGTCGCGCAGGAGCGCGATCACCGAGGTCGTGTCGTCGTCGGCATGGCCGTGGGACACCATCATGCGGTGCATCTCGGTTGCCAGCCCCGTCATCGGCATCGGCGTGCGCGTCTCGCGCGCCAGCTCCATGACGATGTCGAGGTCCTTCATCATCGTCCGCAGGTGACCGGTCGGGGTGAAGTCGCCCGACACCATCTTGGGGATCGACTGGCGCAGCAGCGAGGAATCGGCCCGGCCCCCGGCGAAGGCTTCGGGCAGGCGCATGGCGTCGATGCCGGCATTCATGGCGAGCTGGATGGCCTCGGCGATGACCGACTTGCAGCCGCCGACGATCACCTGGTTCACCATCTTGGTGGTCTGCCCCGCACCGGACGGCCCCATGAGGGTGAACGCGCCGGCCAGGTGGGCCACGACCGGGCGCACGAAGTCGAAGTCGACCGCCTCGCCCCCGGCCATCACCGCCATGGTGCCGGCGGCGGCACCCTGCGGCCCGCCGGACACGGGCGCGTCGATCCAGCCCATGCCGGTCGCCTGGCGCAGGCGCTGGGCCATGGCGCGGCTGCGGGCGGGGTGGATGGTCGACATGTCGACCAGCACCCGGCCGACCGACGCCCCCTCGGCGATGCCGCCCGGGCCGAACACGACGGCCTCCACGGCGGCCGTGTCGGAGACGCAGGTGATGACGATGGCGGCGGCGCGGGCGACGTCGGCCGGGCTCGCGGCCAGCACCGCCCCGGCGTCGACGACGTCCCGCAGCCTGTCCGGATTGCGGCCCCAGACCACCAGCGGGAAGCCCGCTTTCAGCAGCCGCAGCGCCATCGGCCGCCCCATCAGGCCGATTCCGATGTACCCTACCGTCGGTCGATCCGCGGACGCCGCCTGCACTTCCGTCATTGCTTCCATCCCCTCGCTCTGCGCATTGCTGGTTGCGAGGGCTGATCATAGCCGATCGATCGACGAACGGACCCGCCCCGAAAGAGAAGGCTTTCCGGATGGTAGAAGTGGTTATGGACCCGGCCCGCATCGGGCGGCTGGCCAAGGCGCTGGCATTCATCTGCGGCAAGGACCACCCGACGACGGTGGCGCTGCAGACCGCGGCCGAGAGCGGCACGGAACGCGACATCCAGAAGGCGCGTGCCCTGTTCGTGAAGCTGAAGCCCGGCGAGCGCCAGGCCGCGCTGTCCATGCTGTCGGAGTGAGGGCGGTCGCTGCCGAATTTTCCTAGCGCCCGGCGCGAATTTTGATGCGTTGCAGCATGGGGGCGATCGGGCGGAAACAGGCGGCCGACGGGATCGGCTGATCCGGCGATCGGGGGACCTGACTTTAGGGCATTCGCCACTCGCGGGCGCATCCGCCGCTCGCTATGCTCCGGCCCTCGTCGGCACCGGCCCACGGCCGCGCTAGGGCAACCTGCGCGCCGCCGCTGGCCTTCTCAAGAACCGACCGGATTTTCGCGGTCGCGGCCGGCAGGTCGCGGGCGCTCCCAGGAGGGAACCAGATGAGCACAAGCCTATCCGCCAAACTGGCCGCGGCCGCCCCGGCTTTCGCGCTGGCGCTGGCCTTCGGCGTCGCGCTGGGCACCGGCCCCGCCCTGGCGCAGAAGAAGGTCCAGGTCGAAGTGGCCGCGACCATGCCGGAGTTCGCGCCCCAGGAGCGCGGCATCTGGGACCTCTACGAGGAACAGAATCCCGGCATCGAGATCAAGCTGATCCAGATCAACGAGGATACCGAGGCGGCCTACAACGCCCGCGTCGCCGCCGGCAACCCGGTCGACATCCGCAACAACACCATCCCGGTGCTGGAGAACTACAAGATCTACCAGAACCTGCTGGAGATCGGTTACCCGCACTTCGACCGCCTGAACTATGACGCGCGCAACATCTTCGAGGTCACCAACGGGGTGAAGGGCTACCTGCCGGCGCTCAACATCCAGCGCGGCAACTTCAGCACCTTCATCTTCTATGGCGACGAGATGAAGAAGGCCGGCCTCGACCCCAAGACGCAGATCAAGACGGTCGACGACCTGCGCGCCTTCCTGGAGAAGCTGAAGGCCTACACCGCCACCCGTAAGGACCTGCAATACGTCCTCGACATGGGCTGGCACCCGCTGATGATCGGCCGCGTGATCATCGAGGCCTGGGCCGTCGGCATGGGCGCCAGCAAGGCCGACATCCGCGCGCTCTATGCCGGCGAGATCAAGTGGACCGACCTCGATCGCAACCCGCTGCTGCCGGCGATCGCGCTCTACAAGGAATTCACCGACAAGGGCTACCTGCCGCCGAAGTGGTGGCAGCGCGCCTGGGAGACGGAGTTCGAGGCGAGCTTCATCGGCCGCAAGTCGATCCTGACCTTCCACGGCCCCTGGCTGTGGACGAAGGTGCTGGCGCAGAACCCGCGCGCCGACATCGACGGCTTCTTCTTCCCGCCCAACAAGGACGGGCTGGTGTGGACCGACGGCACGACCCAGCATGGCGGCTCGGCCCTCTATGAGGTGAACAAGAAGAAGGCCAACCAGGCCGAGACGGTGAAGGCCTTCACTTGGTGGAACGGGCCGGAGGCGGTGAAGCTGCGGGCCGAGGCGCTGGGCTTCCTGCCGGCGCTCGACGTGTCGTCGGCGGGCGGCGTGAAGCTGACCAACCCGCAGTTCGTGCGGGTCATCAAGCCGGCGCTGGACGCCAACGTGAAGTTCGACACCAGCGTCAGCGGCCGCCACTCGGCCGAGCGCTGGAAGAAGAAGGGCACGCCCTACGTCCTGACCGACGATGCCTTCGCCCCGCTGCTGGGCGACTACATCGAAGGCCGGACCGACCTGGCGGGCCTGGCGGCCAAGCTGCAGCAGCGGTGGGACACGGCCTACCAGCGCTGACCAGGCTGTCGCCGGGATAGACGCTTCGTGGCGTCCAAAGTCGAGACGACGGCGGCCGGGTCCGGCCGCCGTCGCCGCTTCCGGGCGGGCGGCTGGCGGGAAACCGCGGCCGACCTGGCCTTCCTGCTGCCCCAGTACCTGCTCTACATCACGCTGACGCTGCTGCCGTTCGCCATCGCCCTGCCGATCCTCTTCACCGACCAGGCCGATTTCGTCGACACCAGCATCAAGTATGTCGGGCTCGACAACATCGAGGCGCTGTTCCGGCCGCCGCTCGACGAGCGCTTCTTCGCCGCCGTCCGCCGCACCGTCATCTTCACGGTACTGAACTACGCGATGGTGTTCGCCTTCGGCTTCATCCTGGCGCTGGCCCTGTTCGAGCTGAAGTCGCGCCTGGTCGGCGTCTTCTTCACCGTCATCTACGTGCCGTGGATGGTCTCGGGCATCGGCGTCGGCCTGTTGCTGCTGATGCTGTTCTCACCCGACACGGGCACGATCAACCTGGCGCTGGAGGCCATGGGCCTCGGCCGCAACCTCATCAACATCAAGGACGAATGGACCATGCTGATGGTCCTGCCGGTGATCTATGGCTGGAAGACGGCGGGCTTCAACATGGCGATCTTCCTGGGCGGCCTGCTGACGATCCCGCCCGAGACGATCGAGGCGGCCAAGCTCGATGGTGCCCGCTACGTCCAGCGCGTGATCCATGTCTATGTGCCGCAGATCGTGCCGGCGATCGTCATGGCGACTGTCTTCTGCCTGATCGGGTCGTTCGGCATCTTCGACGAGCTGGTCGGGCTGGGGGCGCTCTACGGCAACCCCAATGCCGAGTTCCTGTCGATCCTGATCTACAAGCTGGGCTTCAGCAGCGGCCGCGACGGCACCCTGGCCCAGGGCATCACCGCCTCGCTGGTGGTGTTCTTCCCGCTGCTGATTGCCGCCTTCGCGCTGAACCGCTGGCAGAAGCGCCGGGACTACCGGTCATGAGGGAATCGGGGGCATGAACCGCAAGGCTCTCCTCGTTGCCGGCCTGGCGATCTATTGCGCGCTGACGCTGGTGCCCTTCTACCTGCTGGCCGTCCGCTCCTTCGTGCCGACGATGGAGGCGACGCGCCTGCACCTGTGGGTGCCGCCGCGGCCGGAACTCGAGATGGACGCGCGCATCGGCGACCTCTTCTCGACCTACAATCTCGACAGCCGCGAGCTGCGCCGGTCGCTCGGCATCAAGGGCTACCTCAACCCGCAGCAGACGCTGCGCGAGATGGTGGCCGACGGCAAGGTCGAGGAGGCGGCGCTGCGCGCCTACCTGGAGCCCTTCACCAAGTACAACGGCATCCTGACGGTGCTGAAGGGCGGCTTCCTGTCGTCGCTGCTGGCGACGGTGCTGGTGGTCGGCCTGTCGATCGCCATCGGCGGCGCGCTCGGCATCGCCACCGGGTCGGTGCTGGCCGGCCTGCGCCGGCGCTGGCACGTCTTCGTCTACAACAGCTACATGCTGAACATGATCATCCCGCCCCTGATGATCATGCTGCCGCAATACCTGATCCTGGTGCGGTATTTCGGCCTGGGCGACAGCTACCTGTCGCTCATCCTGCTCAACATCAAGGGCACGGCGCTCTCGACCATGGTCTTCACCGCCTACATCGCCAGCATCCCCAAGGAGCTGAAGGAGTCCGCCTACATGGACGGCGCCGGCCGGCTCGACTATTTCGCGCGCATCCTGCTGCCGCTGATGGGCACGCCGTTCGCCGTCTATGCCTCGGTGTCGCTGCCCTGGCAGTGGAACGACCTGATCCACCCGCTGCTGTTCCTGTCGCCCGAGAAGTACACGCTGCCCGCCTTCATCGCGACGCTGGGCGGCAACCAGTCGACCAACTTCGAGGCGATCTTCTCGGGCGTGCTGCTGTCGCTGGTGCCGATCCTGGCCATCTACCTGGCCTTGCAGAAACTCTTCATGCGGGCCGCCACCTCGGGCGCGGTAAAGGGCTGATCGGATGGCGACCCTCGAACTTCGCGGCCTGGCCAAGAGCTTCGGCCGCACGCCGGTGCTGGCCGGCCTCGACCTCGCCGTCGCCGACGGCGAGCTGGTGGTGCTGGTCGGCCCGTCCGGCTGCGGCAAGTCCACCCTGCTGCGCCTGGTGGCCGGGCTGGAGGACGCCACGGCCGGCGACATCCTGCTCGACGGCCGCAGCGTCATCGACGTGCCGGCCGCCGACCGCGGGGCCGCCATGGTGTTCCAGAGCTACGCGCTCTATCCGCACCAGACCGTCTACGGCAACCTCGCCTTCCCCTTGAAGATGGCCCGCCGGCCGCGCGCCGAACTGGACGCCAAGGTGCGGGCGGTGGCGGCATTGCTCAACATCGACGGGCTGCTCGACCGGCTGCCGCGCGAGCTGTCGGGCGGCCAGCGCCAGCGCGTCGCGATGGGCCGGGCGATGATCCGCGAGCCCAGGCTGTTCCTCTTCGACGAGCCGCTCAGCAACCTCGACGTCGAACTGCGGGTGCGCATGCGGCTCGAGATCGGCCGGCTGCAGCGCGAACTGGGCGTAACCACCCTCTACGTCACCCACGACCAGACCGAGGCGATGACGCTGGCCGACCGCATCGTCGTGCTGCGCGCGGGCAACGTGGAGCAGATCGGCACGCCGATGGAGGTCTACCACCAGCCGGCGACCCGCTTCGTCGCGGGCTTCATGGGCACGCCGCCGATGAACTTCCTGCCGGTGAAGACGATGGCCGAGGAGGCCGGCGGCACCCGCTTCACGCTGGGGCCGGACCTGGCCGTCACCCTGCCGGTCCGGCTGGCTGCCCAGCCCGAGGTGCTGGGCATCCGGCCCGAGCATATCCACGTCGCCGGGCCGGACGAACCCGGCCGCCTGCCGCCGCTCTCGCACACCAAGCCTGCGGCCGAGCATCTGGGCGAACGCAGCTACGGCCATGCCAACACGGTCCTGGGCGAGATCGCGCTGCTGCTGCCGGCCGGCGGCACCCTGCCGGACGAGACCCAGGCCCTGGCGCTGGCGCTCGACGTGGCAGCGCTGCACGCGTTCGCCGCCGATGGCAGCCGGGTCGAGGTCCGGGCGGCCTAGGGGCAGGACAGGACGACCGCCGATGCTGGGGCTCGTCCTGCGCAAGTCGCTCGTCGACACCTGGGATGGCCTGGTGCCGATCTTCGCCGGCAACATCCTGGTGCTGGGGCTGGCGACGATGGTGGTGACGGCGCTGGAGGCAGCCGCCCGCAGCAATGCCGCCCTGCTGGCGGTCGTGGCGCTGGCTGGTGCGGCCCTGTTGGCGATGACGCTGGCGGCCTATGCGGTCCTGGTCGCAGGCTGGGTCGAGCATCGCGCCGTCGACTTGGCGGGTTTGCGCCAGGCGCTGTGGCCGACGGTCCTGCCGGCGGGGCTGGCGGCGCTGCCGCTGACCGGCCTGGCGATGGGATGCGTCTCCCTGGTCGGTCGGCTCGCCGACGGCGGCACGGCCGGCATCATGGCTGCCACCATCCTGGCGGCGGCCGGGATCGCGGTGGCCTTGTGGGCGGTCCTGTTGCTGCCGGCGATGGATATGGCTCGGCCGCCCGGCCTGGGGCGGCGGGCGGCGCTGATGGTCTTCGACAATCTGGGATATTCGCTGCTCGTGGCAACGATCGCGCTGGCCCTGGCGATCCTGACGGCCGGGCTGCTGCCCGGCATCGGTGGGGCCCTGGTGCTGCTGCGCAACGCCACCGTCCTGCGGCTGCGGCGCTATCCGGGAGCGCGGCGCCCGGACTGGTCGACGCTGCTAGAAGCGGAAATCCGCCACATGCAGCGGCGACCCTGGAAGAGCCTGCTGCTGCCCTGGCGGTCCTGAATAGGGGGCGGTCCTGAATGCGGGGTGAGAGGCGGGGAGGCCGCATGGCCTCCCCTGGCTCTCGGGGTGGACCCTAGCGCTTGTGCGCTTGGTCGTGCTGGCCGCTGCGCTGGCCGGGATCCTGCGACTGCTGGCCCGGGCTGCCGGGGCGGCGCTGCTCGCCCTGCTGGGCTTGGTCGCGATCGGCGGGATTCCGGTTGGGATCCTGCTGGTTCTGCTGCTGCTGCGGGTTCGGCTTCTGGGCCGGATTGCTGTTCGGGTTCTGGGGGTTGGCCATGATTATCTCTCCATCGGGTGGGGTTCGATTCTCCGGCCGGAGATAGAGGGACAACCGGCCCCCGGGAGGGGAGTTCCCGGCTGGCGCCGACTATTTTCCCCGAGCGTGCCACCGCCAGCCGGGCGTCGGCGTTGATCCCGAACGTGCCCCGTTCATCCACCCGGGAAAGACCAACCCACCATGTTCGAGCCGGAAACGACGGCGCAGCCCGACCTGCGCGGCGGGGTGGCACCCTGGCATGCCGGCGTCACCTTGCCGGAGATGCGGCCGCCGACGGCCGACCTGCGCTGCGGCGTGCTGATCGTCGGCGCCGGCATCACCGGGTCGCTGATGGCCGAGCACCTGACCCGCATGGGGCTGGACGTGGTCGTCATCGACCGAGAGCGCCCAGGCTTCGGCAGCACGGCCGCCAGCACCGCCATGCTGCAATGGGAAATCGACACGCCGCTCGGCAAGCTGGCGGACCTCTATGGCTTCGAGCGGGCGGCACGGATCTACCAGCGCAGCTATGCCGCCGCGCGCGGCCTGTGCGGGGTGATCGACGAGCTGGGGTTGGGCTGCCAGCTCCGCCAGCGGCAGTCCGTCTATCTGGCGGCGGGCGATGTCGGCGCGCGTGACCTGCTGGCCGAACATGAATTGCGGACCCGCGCCGGCCTGCCGGGCGATTTCCTCGACTATCGCCTGCTGCGGCAGAGCTTCGGCTTCGACCGCGAAGCGGCGATCGTCGCCCCCGGATCGGCCGACGCCGACCCGTTGCGCCTGTCGCTGCTGCTGCTGGAAACCGCGACCCGGCGCGGTGCCAAGCTGCTGGCGGCCGACGCGGTGGCGTGGAATTCGGGGCTGTCCTCGGTCACGGTCGGATGTGCCGATGGCCGCACGATCGAGGCCGACCATGTGGTCCTGGCGACCGGCTATGTGATGCCGGACTTCGTGCCGGCCGGCCTGCACCGGCTGGCCTCGAGCTGGGCGGTGGCCACGCCCGTGCAGCGGCCCGATGCGCTGTGGCCGGAGCGCGCGCTGGTGTGGGAGGCGAGCGAGACCTACGCCTATGCCCGCACCACCGACGACGGCCGCATCGTCATCGGCGGCGAGGACGACCCCGACCTGATCGAGCCCGACGCCCGCGACCAGGCCATGCCCGACAAGGCGCGTACCCTGCTGGCCAAGCTCCACACCCTGTGGCCGCCGGCCGTGGCCACGGCCGACTATGTCTGGTCGGGCGTCTTCGGCAGCACGGTGGATGGCCTGCCGCTGATCGGCACGGTGCCGGACCGGCCGCGCATCCACGCGGCCTACGGCTATGGCGGCAACGGCATCACCTTCAGTTTCCTGGCCTCCCGCATGATCCACCGCCTGATCGCCGGCGGGCGCGAGGACTGGTTCTCGGACTTCGCGATCGACCGCTCCGTTCCGTAGGACCCTATCGCCAGATCGCCCGGAGGCGGGCCGCGATGTCGACCGCGCGCCGGGTCGAATCGGTCGCCACCACGGTCGGCCGGGCGGGCGGCGGCCAGGACACTTCCTCGAACAGCGGCAGCAGGGCCGGCGGCAGGAAGCGGGTGCGCGCGGCATGGACGTAGCGGTCGCCGGTCGGCGCCTGCTGGTGGGTGTAGAAGCGGTGCGGCAGCATCAGCGCCAGATGGTCGCGCGCGCGCGTCATGGCGACGTAGAGCAGCCGGCGCTCCTCCTCGATCTCGTCCGCCCGGCCGGTCGCCAGGTCGGACGGCATGCAGCCATCGACGACGTTCAGCACGTGGACGGCGGTCCACTCCTGCCCCTTGGCGGAATGGATGGTCGACAGGATCAGGTAATCCTCGTCCAGGAGCGGCACGCCCGCCTCGTCGCTGGTGGCGCCGGGCGGGTCCAGCGTCAGCTCGGTCAGGAAGCGTTCGCGGCTGGCATAGCCGGCGGCGATCTGCTCGAGCTGCACCAGATCGGCGGCGCGCGCGGCGGCGTCGGCATGGCGCTCGGCCAGCAGCGGGTCGTACCAGGACCGGGCATCGGCCATCTCGGCCGGCCAGCCGGCGGCCCGGCGGTGCAGGCGGCCGACCAGGGCGACGAAGTCCGGCCACAGGGCCTCGGCGCGGGCCGGCGGCGGGGCCGCCGCCAGGGCCAGCTCGGGATCGAAGCCCTCGGCCACCCGGTCCAGCAGACGTCCGGCGATGGCCGGACCGATGCCCGGCAGGATCTGCAGCACGCGAAATCCCGCCACCCGGTCGCGCGGGTTCTCGATCCAGCGCAGCAGCGCCAGCAGGTCCTTCACATGGGCGGAATCGAGGAACTTCAGCCCGCCGAACTTCACGAAGGGGATGTTGCGGCGAACCAGCTCCACCTCCAGCATGCCGCTGTGATGGCTGGTGCGGAACAGCACCGCCTGCTCCTTCAGCGCCAGGCCGGCCTCGCGATGGGCCAGGATGCGCTCGGCGACGCAGCGCGCCTGGTCGGCCTCGTCGCGCACGGTGACGAGCTGCGGCCGCTCGCCCGACAGCCGGTCCGACCACAGGTCCTTGGCATAGCGCTCCGGCGCCAGCGCGATCACGGCGTTGGATGCCGCCAGGATCGGCCCGGTCGAACGGTAGTTGCGCTCCAGCGTCAGGATGCGGGCGGGCGGGCGATAGAGGCCGGGGAAGTCCAGGATGTTGCGGTTGGTGGCCGCCCGGAAGGAATAGATCGCCTGGGCGTCGTCGCCGACCACGGTGACGCCGCGGCCGTCGGGTTTCAGGCCGGTCAGGATGCTGGCCTGCAGGCGGTTGGTGTCCTGGTACTCGTCCACCAGCACATGGTCGAAGCGGCCGCCGATCTCGGCCGCGATCTCCGGCTCCAGCATCATCTGCGCCCAGTAGAGCAGCAGGTCGTCGTAATCCAGCACCTGCTGGCGCTGCTTGGCCTCGACATAGCCGGCGAAGAGCCGACGCAGTTCGGCCTCCCACATCCGGACCCAGGGGAAGGCCAGGTCCAGCACCGTCTCCAGCTCGGCCTCGGCATTGACCGCGCGGGAATAGACGGCAAGGCAGGTGGCCTTCAGCGGGAAGCGGCTGTCGCGCCCGGACAGGCCTTGCTCGTGCCGCACCAGCCCCATCAGGTCGGCCGCGTCCTCGCGGTCGAGGATGGTGAAGCCGGGAGCCAGTCCGATGCACTCGGCCTGCTCGCGCAACAGGCGGGCGCCGATGCCGTGAAACGTGCCCGACCAGGATAGCGACGCCCGCTGCGGTCCCGGCAGGCGGGCCAGCAGGCGCTCCACCCGCCGCCCCATCTCTGCCGCCGCCCGGCGCGAGAAGGTGAGCAGCAGCAGGCGGCGCGGGTCGGCGCCGTCCGCCACCAGCCGGGCGACGCGGTGGGCCAGCGTGCTGGTCTTGCCCGAGCCGGCGCCGGCGATCACCAGCAATGGCCCCTCGCCATGCAGGACGGCCGCCTGCTGCTGCGGGTTCAGGCTCTCAAGGAGGGTGTCGCGCGCGGTCGGGTCGGCCCTGGGGATCATCGTCCGCGAGGAAGCATGATTCCTGTTTTGTTCGCAAGCATCGACCGCGGCGACACGGAAGCTTCACCAATATTCCATTATTCGAGAAGAATAGAAGCGATAAGATGCGCGCCATGGAAGCGCATCAGGCCGCGGCGGTCTTCGCCGCCCTCTCGCAGGAGACAAGGGTCCGGCTGCTGCACCGGCTGGTGGCCGCCGGTCCCGGCGGCGCGGTCGCGGGCGAGCTGGCGGCGGCCCTGGGCGTGCCGGCCTCGACCTTGTCCTTTCACCTGGCCGCCCTGGAAAAGGCCGGCCTGATCCGCGGCCGCCGCCAGGGCCGGCAGATGATCTACGCGGCCGCCCCGTCGGGCCTGCGGTCGCTGATCGGTTGCGCGGCACACCTGTGCCTGGGTGACGACTACGCTTCCATGGCCTTGGTCGACGGGTTGCTGCCGCCGGAACCGGCGACCCTGTCGGCCAGCTACAGCGTGCTGTTTCTCTGCCAGCGCAATTCGGCGCGCTCGATCATGGCCGAGGCCATCCTGGGCCAGGTGGGCGGCGGCAGGTTCCGGGCCTTCTCGGCCGGACCGCAGCCGGCCGCCGATCCGCTGCCCGCCGTCGTCCAACTGCTGCGGGCCCTCGGCCACGCGGTGGGCCATCTCCGCAGCAAGTCGTGGGACGAGTTTGCCGGCCCCGTCGGCGCGCCGATGGATTTCGTGATCACGCTCTGCGACATGCCGGCGGATGGGGCACCGCCGCCGTTCGCCGGCCGGGCCATCCGCGCCGCCTGGCCCCTTCCCGATCCGGCGAAGTTCAGCGGCAGCACGGTGGAGCGCCGGGTGTTGCTGGACGAACTCTATGCCGGCCTGCGCCGCCGCCTCGTGGCGCTTTGCCGGCTGCCGCTCGACCTGCTGGATCGGGCCGGCGCCCAGACATGCCTAGACCGGATCGGCGATACGCGACCACCGGCCCACCGGGCGTGAAACGGGGAAAGCGCAATGGCAATCGGCATCAACGGAATGGGTCGGATCGGCCGGCTGGCGCTGCGCGCCGCACTGGGCGGCGTCGAACGGGCCGACGGCGACCCGCGGGCGGGGAACCGCCTGGAGATCGCGCATGTGAACGAGATCAAGGGCGGCGCGGTGGCCGCCGCCCACTTGCTCGAGTTCGACAGCACCCACGGCCGCTGGCGCACCGGCATCGCGGTCGAAGACCCCGGCGCCATCCGGGTCGGCGGCCGTCGCATCGGCTTCAGCGAGGGGGCGGTCCCGGCCGCGGTGCCGTGGGGCGATCTCGGCTGCGACATCGTGCTCGAATGCACCGGCCGCTTCCGCGACCCCGCCCAGTTGCAAGGCTATTTCGATCGCGGCGTGCAGCGCGTGATCGTGGCCGCCCCCGTCGCGGATGCAGCCGCCCTCAATGTCGTCGTGGGGGTGAATGACGGGCTCTACGATCCGGCGCGCCATCGCCTGCTGACGACGGCGTCCTGCACGACCAACTGCCTGGCACCGGTGGTCAAGGTCGTGCACGAGGCCCTGGGCATCCGGCACGGGCAGATCACCACGATCCACGACCCCACCAACACGAACGTGGTGGTCGACGCACCGCACCGCGACCTGCGTCGCGCGCGCTCGGCCATGAACTCGTTGCAGCCGACGACGACGGGCAGTGCGACGGCGATCGCCATGATCTACCCGGAACTGCGTGGCCGGCTCGACGGTCACGCGGTCCGCGCGCCGGTGCTGAATGCCAGCCTCACCGACTGCGTCTTCGAACTGGCGCGGCCGACGACGGCTGATGCGGTCAACCGCCTGTTCGAGGAAGCGGCCGCCGGCCCGCTGGCCGGCATTCTCGGCATCGAGCACCGGCCGCTGGTCTCCGTCGACTATGCCAACGACAGCCGCAGCGCGATCGTCGATGCCCCCAGCACGCTGGTGACCGACGGTACCATGCTCAAGGTCTATGCCTGGTACGACAACGAGATGGGGTACGCCTGCCGCATGGTCGACCTCGCCAGCATCGTGCTGCGGGCCGGGGTGTGACGAAGGGTGGGGGCGTGATGGCGGGCTGGCGCAGCTATGCCATCGTGACGGCCGCCTACTGGGGCTTCACCCTGACCGACGGCGCCTTGCGGATGCTGGTGCTGCTGCATTTCTTCGGCCTCGGCTACACCCCGTTTACGCTCGCCTTCCTGTTCCTGTTGTACGAGGCGGCGGGCATCGCCGCCAACCTGGGCGGCGGCTGGCTGGTGTCGCGCTTCGGCATCGGCCGCATGCTGGCGGCAGGACTGCTCCTGCAGGCGGGCGGGCTGCTGATGCTGTCCGCGCTGGATCCTGGTTGGGGCGCCATCCTGTCGGTCGCCTGGGTGGTGGCCGCGCAGGGGGTCGCCGGCGTCGCCAAGGACATCACCAAGACGGCGTCGAAATCCGCCATCAAGGCGACGGCCGCGGGCGGGCAGGGGCAGTTGTTCCGCTGGGTCGCCTGGTTCACCGGGTCGAAGAACGCGATGAAGGGCTTCGGCTTCTTCCTGGGCGGCCTGCTGCTGGAGTTCCTCGGCTTCCGGCCGGCGCTGTGGCTGATGGCCGGGCTGATCGGCTGCATCCTCGTGGCCGTCGTCCTCGCCCTGCCGCCGGCGCTCGGCCGCGCCGGTTCGTCGCGTAGCATGCGGGAGCTGTTCGCCAAGAGCCGGTCCGTGAACCTGCTGGCGGGCGCGCGGATTTTCCTGTTCGGGGCTCGCGACGTGTGGTTCGTCGTGGGCCTGCCGGTCTTCCTCTATGCCCATGGCTGGAGTTTTCTCCAGGTCGGGGCCTTCGTGGCCGGCTGGACCATTGCCTATGGCGGCGTCCAGGCGGTGGCCCCCATGCTGGTGACCCGGAGCCCCGACGGGCTGAGCCGAGAGGTGCCGGCCGCCCGGCTCTGGGGCGGCCTGCTGCTGGCGGTCCCGGCGATCCTGGCGGTCGCACTGGCCGTGCCCGTGGCCGATCCCGGCACTTGGCGGATGGACATGGTCGCCACCGCCGGTCTCGCCCTGTTCGGCCTGCCGTTCGCCGTGAACTCGTCCCTCCACTCCTACCTGATCCTCGCCTATGCCGGATCGAAGAAGGCGGCCGAGGACATCGGCTTCTACTATGCCGCCAATGCCATGGGGCGCCTGGGGGGCACCCTGCTGTCCGGCCTGCTGTACCAGGCGGGCGGCCTCGCCGGCTGCCTCGCCGGCTCGGCGGCCATGCTGGCCCTGTGCTGGGCCATCACGTTCCGGCTGCCCGCCGCGCCTCCGGGCGAGGTTGGCCCTTGACGAAGGAAGTCGTCTCCATAATATTGGAAATATGGAGAAGAAATCAGCCATCGCCGCCTTGGGCGCCCTCGCGCAGGAGACGCGGCTCGATATCTTCCGCCTGCTCGTGCAGGCGGGGGACGCCGGGGTCCCGGCCGGCCAGATCGGCGACCAGCTCGGCCTGCCTTCGGCCACGCTGTCCTTCCACCTGACCCAGCTGCGCCAGGCCGACCTGGTGACCTTCCGGCGCGAAGGACGCTCGCTCATCTACGTGGCCGAGTACGCCGCCATGAACGGGCTGATCGGCTTCCTGACCGAGAACTGCTGCAGCGGCTCGCCCGCCGCAACCTGCGTGCCTGCCGCCGCCTGCCTTCCCACCACGGCCGCCGACAATCCGGGCGTGCCCGCCATCGCCCCCCTTTCGCGAAAGGCTTCGACATGACTGCCTCCAACCTCCCCGTCGCCATCATCGGGGCCGGGCCGGTCGGGCTCGCTGCCGCCGCCAACCTGCTGGCCCGGGGCGAAGTGCCCCTGGTGCTCGAGGCCGGTCCCGCGATCGCCCACAGCGTCCGCCAGTGGGGCCATGTCCGCATGTTCACGCCGTGGGAATACTGCGTCGACCGCCAGGCGGGCGCGCTGCTGCGCGAGGCCGGCTGGATCGCGCCGCCCGCGGATGCGACGCCCACCGGCGCCGAGCTGGTTTCGGAATACCTGGAGCCGCTGGCGGCCCTGCCGGCGCTGGCGCCGCACATCCATCTCGACGCGCGGGTCGTGGCGGTGACGCGCCGCGGCTCGGATAAGGTGCGCACCGCCGGGCGCGGCGACCTTCCCTTCGTGCTGCGGGTGGCGGGCCCGGCCGGCCGGCTGCGCCATTTCGAGGCCAAGGCCGTGATCGACGCATCCGGCACCTGGACATCGCCCAACCCGGCCGGGTCGGACGGGCTGCCGGCGCCGGGCGAGGAAGCGGCCGCCCGCCACATCGCGACCGGCATTCCCGACGTGCTGGGCCAGGCGCGGGCGCGCCATGCCGGCCGGACGACGGCTGTCATCGGCGGCGGGCATTCGGCGCTGAACGTGCTGATCGACCTGGCCGCCCTGCGGGACGCGGTGCCGGAGACGCGGATCCTGTGGGTGATGCGCAAGGAGCGGGTGGAGGCGGCTTTCGGCGGCGAGGAGCTGGACGGCCTGCCGGCGCGCGGCGCGCTCGGCAGCCAGGCCCGCGCGCTCGTCGAGAGCGGCGCGGTCGAGGTGCTGTCGCCGTTCCGCATCGCCGAGATCCGGCCGGGCGACGACCGGGCGCTGCGCGTCGTCGGCCTGCATGATGGCCGGCCGGCCTCGTTCCTGGCCGACGAGCTGGTCGTCGCGGCCGGCTTCCGGCCGGACCTGTCGATGCTGCGCGAGATCCGCCTGTCGCTCGATCCCTGGCTGGAATGCGCGGCCGGCATCGGCCCGCTGATCGACCCCAACCTGCACAGCTGCGGCACGGTGCGCCCGCACGGCGCCCGCGAACTCTCCCATGCCGAGGAGGGCTTCTTCATCGCCGGCATGAAAAGCTATGGCCGCGCGCCCACCTTCCTGCTGGCGACCGGCCACGAGCAGGTGCGCTCGATCGCCGCCGCCCTGGCCGGCGACCAGGACGCGGCCGCCCGGGTCGAACTGGTCCTGCCGGAGACCGGCGTGTGCAACACCCGCCCGTCTGCCACGGCTGCCGTGCGCATTCCGGCCGCCACCGGCTGTTGCGGCCCGGCCAAGGCCGAGCCCGAGCCCGCCGCGGCCTGCTGCAGCCCCGCGGCCGAGGCCGTGCCGGCGCCGATTGCCGTGGCCGCCACCGGCTGCTGCGCGCGCAAGGAACAGGCGGCATGAGCCAGTCCGCCATTCCGGCCGCGCCGGCCGGGGCTGCCGCGATGGGCCTGTTCGAACGCTACCTGACGCTGTGGGTGGCGCTGTGCATCGTGGTCGGCATCCTGGCCGGCCAGGCCCTGCCGGGCCTGTTCCAGTGGCTGGGCACCGCCACGGTGGCGGAAGTGAACCTGCCGGTCGCGATCCTGGTCTGGCTGATGATCGTGCCGATGCTGCTGAAGATCGACCTGGCGGCGCTGGGCCAGGTCGGCGCGCACTGGCGCGGCATCGCCACCACGGTCGGGGTGAACTGGCTGGTGAAGCCCTTCTCGATGGCGCTGCTGGGCTGGCTCTTCATCGGCTTGCTGTTCCGGCCGTACCTGCCGGCCGACCAGATCGACAGCTACATGGCGGGGCTGATCCTGCTGGCGGCGGCACCCTGCACGGCCATGGTCTTCGTGTGGTCCAACCTGGTGGATGGCGAGCCGCACTTCACGCTGGGGCAGGTGGCGCTGAACGACCTCATCATGATCGTCGCCTTCGCGCCGGTGGTCGGCCTGCTGCTGGGCCTGTCCTCGATCCTGGTGCCGTGGGACACGCTGCTGCTGTCGGTCGGGCTCTACATCGTCGTGCCGGTGATCGTGGCGCAGCTCTGGCGCCGCGCGGCGCTGGCCCGTGGCGGTCCGGCCGGTCTCGACCGGACGCTGCGCCGGCTGGGGCCGTGGTCGCTGTCGGCGCTGCTGGCGACGTTGGTCCTCCTGTTCGGCCTCCAGGGCGAACAGATCGTCCGCCAGCCGACCGTCATCGCCATGCTGGCGGTGCCCATCCTGATCCAGGTCTATTTCAATGCGGGCCTGGCCTATTGGCTCAATCGCCGGCTGGGCGTCGCCTGGTGCGTCGCCGGTCCGTCCGCCCTGATCGGCGCCTCCAATTTCTTCGAGCTGGCGGTGGCGACCGCGATCGCGCTGTTCGGCTTCCAGTCGGGGGCGGCGCTGGCCACCGTCGTCGGCGTGCTGATCGAGGTGCCGGTGATGCTGTCCGTCGTCCATATCGTGCGGCGCTCGCGCGCCTGGTACGAGCGCGGCTGATGGCGTGGAAGGGGGGCCGTGCCACCGTCATCACGGCCCTGGGCACCACCCAGACGCTGAGTTGGGCGTCCAGCTACTACCTGCCGGCCGTCCTGGCCGACCCGATCGCCGAAAGCCTCGGCCTGTCGCGCGACTGGTTCTTCGGCGCGTTCTCGGCCGCCCTGCTGCTCTCCGGCCTGGTCGGCCCGATCGCCGGCCACGCGATCGACCGCCGGGGCGGCCGCAGCATCCTGGCCATCACCAACATCGTCTTCGCGGCCGGCCTGCTGCTGCTGGCCATGGCATCGAACCTGGCCGGGCTTGCCCTGGCCTGGGCGGTGCTGGGCCTGGCCATGGGCTTCGGCCTCTACGAGGCAGCCTTCGCCACCGTGGCCGGCCTCTATGGCCGCAACGCCCGCGGGGCGATCACGGGGATCACTCTCATCGCGGGCTTCGCCAGCACGGTCGGCTGGCCGGCCACGGCCTTCTTCGCGGAGGTCTATGGCTGGCGCGGCGCCTGCGTCATCTGGGCCGGGCTGCACCTGCTCCTGGCCCTGCCGCTCAACCTGCTGCTGGTGCCGCCGGCACCGCCGCCGCCGGCCGCGGGCAGTGCTGCGCCCCCCGCTGGCATCGGCGCGCCGCGCGCCATGTACATCCTGGCCGGCGTGTTCGCCGCCTGCTGGTTCGTCTCGACGGCGATGGCGGCCCATCTGCCGCGCCTGTTGCAGGCGCTGGGCACCACGCCGACGCTGGCGATCGCGGCCGCCGCCATGATCGGCCCGGCCCAGGTGGCGGCCCGGCTGATTGAATATGGCCTGCTGCAACGCTTCTCGCCGCTCACCTCGGCCCGCCTGGCGGCCGGCCTGCACCCGATCGGCGCCGGCATCCTGATGATCGTCGGCGGCCCGGCGGCGGCGGTTTTCGCCATCCTGCACGGGGCCGGCAACGGCCTGCTGACGATCGCCCGTGGCACCCTGCCGCTGGCGCTGTTCGGCCCGGCCGGCTACGGCCTGCGCACTGGTCTGATCGCCGCCCCGGCACGCATCCTCCAGGGCGCCTCGCCGCTGCTGTTCGGCCTCGTGCTGGACCGGGCGGGACCGCTCTGGGCCCTGACGCTCACCGCCAGCCTGACCGGCCTGTCGCTGGTGGCGCTGCTGTTCCTCCAGCCGCCGCGGCCGGCCAGCGAAGGCGCGGCCGCCCCATAGCGCCGCCCGTCGACCGCGGTCCTCCGGTAGGGGGCTGCGAGTCTTGCAATCGCCTCGCAGTAGCGATATTGCCGATCCCTGCCCGCCCCAGCCGAGGTCCCGATGCTCCAGACGTCCGCGATCGCGCCCGCCATCCTGCCCGATCGCCGGACGGGCATCGGATCCCCGGTGGCGGCGTGACCGGCACGCTCGCCTTCCTGCTGGCCCTGGCCGGGTTGTCGGGGCTGTGCCTGGCGATGGACCGGCACCATCGCGACCGTTTCGGGCGCGCGTCGGGCAGGGCGCGCCGCCGGCTGATGCAGGGGCTGGGCTGGGCCGGGCTGGCGGGATCGGCCGCCCTCAGCATCCTGGCCTGGGGCTGGGCCATCGGCCCGGTTGCCTGGTTCGCCCTGGCCACGCCGGCCGGTCTCGCCATCGTCTTCGCGCTGCCCTGGCTGCCGGCCGCGCGACGCTGAGGCGGACCGGCGCCCGATTGTCCGGGCGCCGGTCCGCAGCGGCCCTACTTGAAGGGCGGCGGGTTGCGGTCGCTGCTGGTGCGGCGCTGGTGCCAGTAGGGATAGGTCGGCGGGCGATAGCTGGCCTCGTCCAGGCGCGCGACCTGTTCGGGGGTCAGGACGAACTCGACCGCGCCCAGGTTCTCGCGTAGCTGCGCCTCGTCGCGGGCACCCACGATCACCGTCGAGACGGTCGGCCGGCGCAGCACCCAGTTCAGCGCCACCTGCGGGATGGTGCGCCCGGTCTCCTCGGCCAGGGTCTGGAGTACGTCGACGATGTCGTAGTGCTGTTCCTGCGGATACTCCGGCCCCATGGTGCCGAGCTGGGCGTGGCGGGAGCCGGCGGGGACGACGCGGTTGCGGCCGATCTTTCCCGACAGGCGGCCGCCGGAGAGCGGGCTCCACACCACCGTGCCGACCTTCTGGTCGATCCCGACCGGCATCAGCTCCCACTCGAACTCGCGGGCGAGCAGCGAATAGTAGGCCTGGTGGGCGACGTAGCGCGTCCAGCCGTAGCGGTCGGCGATCGCCTGCGCCTTCATCAGGTGCCAGCCGGAGAAGTTGGAGCAGCCGATGTAGCGCACCTTGCCGGCCCGCACGAGGTCGTCCAGCGTCCGCATCGTCTCCTCGATCGGCGTCAGCGCGTCGAAGCCGTGCATCTGCCACAGGTCGATGTGGTCGGTGCCCAGGCGCTTCAGGCTGGCCTCGCAGGCGGCGATCAGGTGGTGGCGGGAAGAGCCGACGTCGTTCGGCCCCTTGCCGACGCGGAAGGTCGCCTTGGTCGATATCAGCAGGTCGTTGCGCCGGCCCTTGATCGCCGCGCCCAGGATGTCCTCGGCCATGCCGACCGAATAGGCGTCCGCGCTGTCGAACATGTTGAGCCCGGCATCCAGGCAGAGGTCGACCATCCGCTTGGCCTCGGCCACGTCGGTGGCGCCCCAGGCGCGGAAGAAGTCCGTGCCGCCGCCGAACGTGGCGGTGCCGAAGCTGAGTGCCGGCACCATGAAGCCGGAGCCGCCGAGCAGTCGATATTCCATGTCTTCTCCCTCGCGCTGGGTATTGGACCGTTTCCCGGCCGCGATTGTCGCCGCGCCGCGCGCGCCGCACCACCCCCCAAAGCTGCATGGCCATCATGCCGGCGGAACCGCGGCGGCATGTCCCGGGTTGGCAGCGCAGCGAAAGCGGAGGCGACCGGAATGGCGATGGGCCGACTATGGCGGCGTGGCTGGGTCGCACCCCTGCTCGGCCTGCTGCTCGGGTGCTCGGACATGGACATCGACGATTTCGCCGGTCGTACGCCCACCCTGGTGCTGGAGGAGTATTTCGCTGGTCGCAGCGAAGGCTGGGGCATCATGCAGAGCCGCTTCGGCACCTTGCAGAAGCAGTTCCGCATCGAGGCCGAGGGGGTGTGGGACGAGCCCGCCCAGACCCTGCGCCTGACCGAGACCTATCGCTTCGATGACGGCCAGGTCGATCGTCTGGAATGGGCGATCCTGCGGCAGGAGCCCGGCCGCTACGAGGGCCGCGAGCCCGCCCTGGTCGGCACCGCCAGCGGTCGCCAGGCGGGCAACGCCTTCCATTGGGTCTACCAGCGCCGGTCGCCCGTGGCCGATGGCACGCGGCTCGGCTTCGACGACTGGTTCTGGCTGCAACCGGACGGCGTGTTGATCGCGCGCGCCTCCGTCCGCCGCTTCGGCCTCGAAATCGCCACCATGTCGGTCTTCTATCGGCGCCTGGATCGCTAGTGGCAAAGCGGTCCCGCCGTTCCATATCGCTGCCGTCGAACGTTGGAGGAGGTGCATGATGGTCTTCGTCCGCTCGATCGCCATCGCCGCCATGCTGGCGACGCCCGTTCTGGCTGCATTTTCGGCGATCCCGGCCCGCGCCGACATCGAGGTGCTATTCGCCGATCCCGCCCGCTTCACCGATGCCGGCCTGCACCGCGAGCGCGGCCTGCGGGCGACGGAGCCGACGGTGGAGGGACTTCACGAACATTTGAGCCAGCTCGGCCAGCGCCACCTGGCCCCCGGCCAGTCCCTGCGCATCGAGATTCGCGACATCGACCTGGCCGGCCGCTACGAGCCGTGGCGCGCCCATACCCGCGATGTCCGCGTGCTGCGCGACATCACCTGGCCGCGGATCGCGCTGCGCTGGGTGCTGGAGGAGGACGGCGTGCTGGTGGCCGAGGCCGAGGAGACTATCCGCGACCTGGAATACCTGACCCGCACCGCCGGCCGGCGTTCGGGCGACCTGCTGCACTACGAGAAGGCGATGCTCGACGACTGGTTCCGCAGCCGCATCGTCGAGCGCCGGCCGGTCGCCGGCGACGGCGCGCGGGGACGGGTCCAGCCCGCCGGATTGTTCTGATCGCGGATTGTTCTGATCATGTGATCGATTCAGTGCCCGCCAGCGTATACCGGGCCGCAAGATCGGAAATGTCGGGGTGGGAATGCCTGGGTTCGAGACCGCCTTGGGGGCGCTGGCCGGGGACTGGGACGAAGAAGACGTGGTCCAGGGGGCGCTGGTCGCCATCCGCAACCATCTCGGCATGGAGGTCGCCTACTTCTCGGAATTCGTCGACGGCCAGTCGGTCTTCCGGCGGGTCGACGCGCCGGGGCTGGAACACCTCATCAAGCCCGGCGATTCCCGCTCGCTCGACGACGTCTACTGCAACCACATCCTGGCCGGCCGCCTGCCCGGACTGATTCCCGATACCGCGCAGGAGCCGCTGGCCGTCGCCATGCCGATCACCGGCGCGGTGCCGATCGGATCGCACGCCAGCCTGCCGATTCGGTTGCGCGACGGCACCCCGTTCGGCATGTTCTGCTGCCTCAGCCCGCGGCCGAACCCGACTCTCAACCCGCGCGACCTGGAGACGATGCGGGTCTTCGCCGACCTGGCCGCCCGGCAGGTGAATGCCGAGCTCGACCGTCGGCGGGCTAGGCGCGACCGTCGAGCGGCGATCCACGCGGTGATCGATGCAGGGGCGTTCGCGTTCCTTTACCAGCCGATCCTTGACCTCTGCGGCGGCGGCATCGTCGCCTATGAGGCGCTCTGCCGCTTCACGCCGCAGCCCTATCGCTCGCCCGACCAGTGGTTCGGGGATGCCGCCGATGTCGGCCTGGCGGTCGAACTCGAGCTGAAGGCGGTCGAGGCGGCACTGACGGCTTTCGCGGTCCTGCCGGAGGGCGTGGCGCTCTCGGTCAACGTCTCGCCGGAAACGGCGGTCAGCGCCGCGCTGCCGGGCGTGCTCGGGACCCGGCCCATGCATCGGATCATCCTGGAACTGACCGAGCACGACCGGGTCGGCGACTATGCCCGGCTGGATGCCTGCCTGGGCCCGATGCGCCGCCAGGGGCTGAAGGTGGCCGTCGACGATGCGGGTGCGGGCTATTCCGGCCTGCAGCACATCGTCCGCATCGCGCCCGACGCCATCAAGATGGACATGAGCCTGACGCGCGGCCTGGACACCGACCCGGCCCGCCGCGCCCTGGCCAGCGCCATGATCTTCTATGCGCGAGAGACGGGGGCCACCCTGGTGGCCGAGGGGATCGAGACGGCGGGCGAACTGGCGACGCTCCGGGCGCTGGGCTTCACGCGCGGGCAGGGCTACCTGCTCGGCCGGCCGGCACCCCTGGCGACGGCCGCGATCTCCTAGCCGGGTGCGCTCTCGGGGGCGTCGGCCACCGAATCGCGCACCCGCTCCCAGCTTGCTTCCATGTGGGCGGCGAGCGCGGCGGCGGCCGCCTCGCCATCGCGGCGGTCCAATGCGGCGATGATCGCCTCGTGGTCGGCGACTGCGCCCGCCCAGCGGTCGGGCGCCTCGTTGCCGACATAGCGGATGCGCTTCAGGCGCGCCTGCAGGATGCCGTGGACATAGGCCAGCACCGCGTTGCCCGACGCGGCGAGGATGCGGCTGTGGATCTCCTGGTTCAGCTTGAAGTAGGGCAGCCGGTCGCGGGCGGCATAGCATTCCATCATCGCGTCGTGGACGCGGCGGATCTCCGCCAGCTCGGCGTCGCTGGCCTGGGCGCAGGCCAGCCGCCCGGCCAGCGCCTCCAGGCTGCCCAGGACCGACAGGGCGTCCTGCACGTCCTTGGGCGTGAAGCGGCGGACGATGGCGCCGCGCGCCGGCACCAGCTCGATCAGCCCCTCGCTCGCCAGGAACTTCAGCGCCTCTCGCAGTGGCGTGCGCGAGACGCCCAACGCGCGGCCGAGATTGCCCTCGTGGATGCGGCTGCCGGGCGCCAGCTCCCCCTCGATGATCATGTCGCGCACGCGGCCGACGACCGCGTCGTGCAGGTTCTGACGCACGATCGGCGGCCGCTCGAACCCGGCATCCGGCGGTGGATCCGTCAGCGCGGCGGGTTGATCCATGTTTCGCCCCATGCGTCCCATAGTAGCCAATCCTGCACGCTGTATGCAGCATTCTTGATACCGGCGCCGAATGCGGCTTAACTGCTGCCAGCGACTCTGGGGAGGGACGCCGGACAGTGACAGCAGTCGGATTCATCGGGATCGGCACCATGGGGCGCGACATGGCGCTAAACCTGCTTGCGGCGGGCCACCGCGTGCGGGCCTACGACGTGGTCGAAGGCGCGGCCGAATCGCTCCGTGCCCACGGCGCCGAGGTGGCGGCCAGCATCGCCGAGGCAACGGCCGGCGCCGACCTCGTCGTCACCATGCTGCCGGACACGCCGCAGGTCGAAGATGTCCTGCTCGGCGCCGGTGGCGTGCGCGACAACCCGCCGCCCGGCGGCGTCGTCATCGACATGAGCACCATCTCGCCCGAGGCAACGCGGCGCATGCATGCGGCACTGGCCGCGGTCGGCGTGGCGTTGCTCGACGGCCCCGTCTCCGGCGGGCCGATCGGGGCCAAGAACGGCACGCTCTCGATCATGATCGGTGGCGAGGCGGCAGCCTTCGAGAAGGCGCGGCCGGCACTGGAGGCGATGGGCAAGACGATCGTGCGCGTCGGCGACAGCGGCGCCGGCCAGACGGCCAAGCTCTGCAACCAGGTGATGGTCGGCCTCAATCTCCAGGCGGTGTGCGAGGCCTTGGCGCTCGGCCGGGCGGCCGGCGTCGACCCGGTCATCCTGCGCGAGGTGATGCTGGGCGGCTCGGCTGCGTCCTGGATGCTGGACAAGCTGGGCACGGCGATGATCGCCAAGGACGACCAGGCCGGTTTCCGCATCGACCTGATGCTGAAGGACCTGCGCCTGGTGGGGGAACTCGCCTTCTCGCTGGGCGTGCCCCTGCCTGGCACGGCCCTGGTCACCAGCCAGTATCTCGACGCCCGCGGCCATGGCGAGGGCGGCAAGGGCAACCAGGCGCTGTTCCGCGTCTATGACCGCATGACCAACCAGGAGCCATGACGATGACGGGCGGCCGCCCGCGCCTGGGCTATATCGGGCTCGGGCTGATGGGCACCGAGATGACCCTGCGGCTGCTGGAGCGCGGCTGGCAGGTCACCGTCTGGAACCTGGAGCCCGAGCGCGTGCCGCCGATGGTCGCGGCCGGCGCCGTCGCGGCCGCATCGCCGGCCGAGGTCGCCGGCGCCAGCGACATCGTCCTGATGTGCGTGCTGCACATGGCCGCTGTGGAGGCTTGCGTCTTCGGCCCGGGCGGGATCGCCGAGGGCGCGGCACCCGGCAAGATCCTGGTCGACCATTCGACCGCCCATCCCGGCCGCACTGCCGAGCTGGCGCGCCGCCTGCGCGACGAGACCGGCATGGGCTGGGTCGATGCGCCGGTGTCGGGTGGCACCGTGGCCGCGCGCGAGGGTTCGATGACCGTGATGGCCGGCGGGGCCGCGGCCGACATGGCGACGGTGGCGCCGGTCATGGCCGACCTTGCCGCCAACTTCACCCACATGGGCCCGTGCGGTGCCGGCCAGACGGCCAAGCTGATCAACCAGGCGATCGTCGGCACCAACTACGTGCTGATGGCCGAGGTGCTGGCGCTGGCCGAGGCGTCGGGCATCGACGCCGCCCGCCTGCCGCAATGCCTGAAGGGCGGGCATGCCGACGGAACCCTGCTGCAGCAGCTCTACCCGCGCATGCAGGCGCGCGACTTCGACCCGCCGCGCGCCTATGCCCGGCAGTTGCTGAAGGATGTGCACGCGGTGGAGGAGTTCGTGGCCGGCCTCGGCCTCGACCTGCCCCTGGTCACGGCCGCCGTTCGGCGGCACGATGCCCATGTCACACCGGAAAATGCGATGGTCGACCCGGCTTCGATCATCCGTCTCTACGACAAGAAGAAATGACCAAACCCCATAACCCCTAGGGAGGGAACATGAAGCTCTCGAACCTGCTCCGCGGCGTCGCGATCGCCGCCGTCACCTTGCTGGCCGTGGCTCCGGCCGTCCATGCCGATGCGCTGGACGACATCCGCAAGGCCAAGAAGATCCGCATCGCCATCGATTTCGGGGTGCCGCCCTATGGCATGACCGACGACAAGATGCAGCCGGCCGGGTCGGACGTCGACACCGCCCGCGCGCTCGCCAAGGACTGGGGCGTGGAGCTGGAGATCGTGCCGACGACGGGCGCCTCGCGCATCCCGTCCTTGCAGACGGGCAAGGCCGACCTCGTCATCTCCACGCTGTCGATCACACCCGAGCGCGCCAAGGTCATCGACTTCTCGCTGCCCTACGCCACGCTGCGCACCGTCATCGGCGGCACCAAGTCCATGAACGTGAAGTCGCTCGAGGACCTGAACGGCAAGACCGTCGGCACGACCCGCGGCACGACCCACGACACCTATCTCCAGCAGGCGGCCAAGGGCGCCAAGATCGTCCGCTACGAGGACGACGCCACGGCGACCCAGGCCTTCGTCAGCGGCCAGGTCGATCTGTTCAGCACGGCCGAGCTGCTGCTGGCCCCGGTCGCGGCCAAGAACCCCGGCCGCAATCTCGAGATGAAGTTCGTGCTGCAGGTCTTCGACCTGGCGGTCGGCGTGAAGAAGGGCGAGACCAAGCTGCTCGAAGAAGTGAATGGCTGGATCCGCGCGAACCTGAAGAACGGCAACCTCAACACGATCTACAAGAAGCACCATGGTCATGACCTGCCCGAGCAGGTCGTCAAGGCCGCCGGCTGACCGGAAGCGAAAGCGATCGGGGGCGGGCCTGCCGCCCGCCCCCTCCCTGCCGCCAACCGGAGAGCCGCCAGCGCCATGGCCAAGCCGAGGATCGTCGACGCCCACCATCACTTCTGGGACGCGGAGCGCAACTACCATCCCTGGCTGCGCGACCAGCCGCCGATCCCGTTCCGCTATGGCGACTATAGCGGCCTGCGCCGTGTCTACCTGGCGCCCGACCTGCTGGCCGACGCCGCGGCCTACGATGTCGTCGGCACGGTCTATGTCGAGACGGAGTGGGACCCGCGCGATCCCGTGGGCGAGATGGATTATGTCGCCCGGCTGCGGCGCGAGAGCGGCCTGCCATCGGTCGCCGTCGCCCAGGCCTGGCTCGACCGCGAGGACGCGCCGGCGTTGCTGGAGCGGTTGGCCGGCTTCGACTTCGTGCGCAGCGTGCGGCACAAGCCGCGCGCCAACCCCGCGCCCGGCGACGGCCGGCCCGGCGGCATGGCCGACCCGGCCTGGCGCGCGGGCTTTGCCGAGCTGGCCCGGAACGGCCTGCGCTTCGACCTGCAGACGCCCTGGTGGCACCTGCACGAGGCGGTCGACCTGGCGCGCGCCTTTCCCGACACCACCATCATCCTGAACCATACCGGCCTGCCGGCCGACCGCAGCGCGCAGGGAATCGCCGACTGGCGCGCCGCGATGGCCGGCGTGGCGGCCTGCGACAACGTCATGGTCAAGATCTCCGGCGTCGGCGTCCGCGGCCAGCCCTGGACGGTGGAGGCCAACCGCGAGATCGTGCTGACGACGATCGACCTCTTCGGCACCGACCGGGCGATGTTCGCCAGCAACTTCCCCGTCGACGGGCTGTGCGCCAGCTACGACGAGATCTATGGCGGGTTCGAGCGCATCACGGCCGGGTTCGCGGCCGAAGAGCGCGCGCGCCTCTTCTGCGACAATGCCTGTCGCATCTACGACCTGACGCCGCGCGGGGGCTGAGGGTCGGATGTCCTACGAGTTCGACTTCGCCTTCCTGGCCGACCGCTGGCCGGATTTCCTGGCCGGGGCGTGGCTCACCATCCAGCTCACGGTGGTCGCGATCACGCTGGGCTTCGCGCTCGGCACCACCTGCGCCGTGCTGCGCGTCTATGGCCATCCGCTGGTGGCCCGGCTGGTCGGCGCCTATGTCGAGATCATCCGCAACACGCCGCTGCTGGTGCAGATCTTCATCGTCTATTTCGGCATCGCCACGCTCGGGCTGAAGCTCAGCGCCGAGATGTCGGCCATCATCGCGCTGGTGATCAATGTCGGCGCCTACACGACCGAGATCATGCGGGCCGGCATCGAATCGATTCCCCGCACCCAGGTCGAGGCGGCCGACTGCCTCGGCCTGAAGCGGCTGCAGGTGATCCTCCATATCGTCCTGCTGCCGGCGATGGAGCGGGTCTACCCCGCCCTCAGCAGCCAGTTCGTACTGCTGATGCTGGCCTCCAGCATCACCTCGCAGATCTCGGCCGAGGAGCTGACGGCGGTCGCCAACCTGATCCAGTCGGACACCTATCGCAGCTTCGAGGTCTATATCGTGGTGGCGATCGTCTACCTCGCGCTGTCCTTCCTCTACCGGTTCGGCTTCTGGGTGATCGGCGCCTTCCTCTTCGTGCGCCGCCGCCGCCT
The DNA here is from genome assembly GCF_006738645.1 of Stella humosa. Lineage (GTDB taxonomy): Bacteria > Pseudomonadota > Alphaproteobacteria > ATCC43930 > Allostellaceae > Allostella > Allostella humosa. The sequence goes on from NZ_AP019700.1 coordinate 144,001, forward strand.
CGGCACGGCGCTCTGAGGGGCCGGGCAGATGCGCGAATTCAACAGCTTCCACCTGCTCTACCTGCTGGATGCGGCCAAGTGGACGATCGCCCTGTCGCTGATCGCCTTCGTCGGCGGGGCGGTGCTGGGGATGGTGCTGGCCCTGTGGCGCCTGTCGAAATGGCGGGCGCTGCGCTGGCTGGCGATCGGCTACATCCAGCTCGTTCAGGGCACGCCGCTGCTCATCCTGCTGTTCCTGGCCTATTTCGGCCTGGGCATCCTGGGCGCCAAGCTGGAACCGGTGGTGGCGGCCGGCCTGGCGCTGACGCTCTATACCGGCGCCTTCCTGGGCGAGATCTGGCGCGGCTGCATCCAGTCGGTGCCGAAGACGCAGTGGGAGGCGTCCGACTGCCTCGGCCTTGCCCGCTTCCAGCAATATGTCTGGGTCATCCTGCCCCAGGCGGCGCGCATCGCCATCCCGCCCACGGTCGGCTTCATGGTCCAGGTGGTGAAGAACACCTCGCTCGCCTCGATCATCGGCTTCATCGAGCTGGCCCGGGCGGGCCAGATCGTCAACAACTCCACCTTCCAGCCGTTCCTGGTCTTCATCTGCGTGGGGGCGATCTACTTCGCGCTCTGCTACCCCCTGTCGGTGGCCAGCCGCTATCTCGAGAGGAGGCTCAATGTCGCGCGCTGATGCCGCTGCCGCGGCCATGCCGGAGGCAAGCCAGCCCATCGTCCGCGTCACCGGGCTGGAGAAATCCTTCGGGCCGCTGAAGGTGCTGGACGGCGTGTCCTTCTCGGTCATGCCGGGCCAGATGGTGGCGGTCGTAGGCCGCAGCGGCTCGGGCAAGAGCACGATGTTGCGCTGCCTGAACGGGCTGGAGGACATCCAGGGCGGCACGATCGAGATCTGCGGCCACCAGGTCGGCCGGCCGGGTAGCTGGAACAAGGCCCAGTTGCGCAGCGATGTCGGCATGGTCTTCCAGAGCTACAACCTGTTCCCGCACCTGACCGTCGAGCGCAACATCACGCTCGCCCTGACCCTGGTGCAGAAGAAGCCGCGGGCCGAGGCCCGGCAGGTGGCGCTGCGCGTCCTGGACCAGGTGGGGCTGGCCGAGAAGGCCGCGGCCTATCCCGAGCAGCTTTCGGGCGGGCAGCAGCAGCGCGTCGCGATCGCCCGCTCGCTGGCCCTGTCGCCCCAGGTGATGCTGTTCGACGAGGTGACTTCGGCGCTCGATCCCGAACTGACGGTCGAGGTGCTGAAGGTGATGGAGGACCTGTCGAAGGGCGGCATGACGATGATCCTCGTCACCCACGAGATGGGCTTCGCGCGCCGCGTCGCCCACACCGTCATCTTCATGCACCAGGGCCGGGTGTGGGAGACGGGGCCGACCGCCGAGCTGTTCGCCCGGCCGCAGACGGCTGAGTTCCAGCAGTTCGTCGGCAGCGTGCTGTAGCGTTCAGACGCAGGCCGAGGCCAGGAACAGCGGCAGCCCGGTCCAGGCCGTCGATGCCAGCGCGGCGGCGGCCGCCGCCGGTCCGACCGCCGCCATGGCGCCAGCGCGACCCTGCCAGGCGACCGCCAGCAGCAGGGCATTGGCGACCAGATGGGCGACCCAGACCCCGGTCATCGCCCCCTGGTGCAGCAGGGGCGGCCAGACCTCGGCGCAGCCGATCGCTTGCACCACGTAGAGCAGGGTGAAGGCACTTGCCCAGACGGTGAAGGCGGCCAGCGCCAGGACCAGCGGGTGCGGCCCCCTGCCGGCCGGCGGGGTGGCGTCGGTCATGGTGCGGCCAGCAGCGGCAGGCCGTGCAGCATCGCCAGGACGACGAGGCCGGTGGCGCCGGCATAGCCCGCCAGCAGGCCGGTGTTGTGCAAGGCCAGGTCGCGGCTGGGCGAGACGTAGCCGGCCCGGCAGCGCGCCCAGCTATAGCCCGCCGCCACCAGCGCCAGCGCGGCATGGAAGGCGGCATAGGCGGCCAGCGCCGTGGCGGCGGCGGCATAGGCATGGGTCGCAGGCGGCGGCAGGCGCAGCCCGATCGTCGCCGCCAGTGCGGCCAGCGCCAGGGCGGCCCCGGCGGCCGATACGGCCAGCCAGGGCTGCGGCCGCCGCGCGCCGATGGCGATCCGCGCCGCCACCGCGGCCGCACCCAGCCCGCCCGCGGCCAGCCCGGCCAGGATCGGCGCCGGCGCCATGAAGGCGGGCGGTGGCCAGTTGGGCGCGATCACCCACAGGAAGGCCTGGCCGAAGGCGAGTGAAGCGAAGAAGGAGGCGTCGGCGACGAGGGTGAAGACCAGGGCGCCGCGCAGGGGTGACCGGCGGTCGGCCGGTGCTGACGGAACCGACTGGCCAAGGCCGATCGGCACGATCGGCATGTCGTGCCGGCTGCCCATGCTCCACAGCCACAGGATCACCAGGACCAGCACGGCGGCCGCCCCCGCCAGCGCCAGCAGGTAGAGCTTGAAGAGGGCGGAGACGAAGAAGACGCCCGTCGCCACGGCCGCCCACAGGGGCAGGAAGGTGGGGCCGGGCAGCAGCAGCACCTGGTCGGGCCGGCCGGTGACGGCGTCCACCCCCAGCGTCTCACGCCAGCCGTTGCGGGTGATCCCCAGATGCTGCTCGCCGGCCGCCATGGACGCGGCCAGCGCCGGCCCGGCCAACGCCTGTCCTGGCTGCGCGGCTTCGCCCAGCGCCGGCTGGCTGGCGAAGTTGTAGCTGGGCGGCGGCAGCGGCATCGCCCATTCCAGCGTGCCCGCCCCCCAGGGGTCGGCCGACGCCGGCCGGCCGAAGCGGCGTTGCAGCAGGATGTCGACGACGAACAGCGCGAATCCGATCGCCATGACGAAGGATGCCACCGACGACAGCAGGTTGAGCCCGTCCCAGCCCAGTCCCGGCGCATAGGTGTAGACCCGCCGCGGCATGCCCAGCAGCCCCGTCAGGTGCATCGGCAGGAAGGTGAGGTTGAATCCCACGAACACCAGCCAGAACGAGGCGGTGCCCAGATGATGCACCGGCATGCGCCCGGTGAAGTGCGGCAGCCAGTAGTAGGCGCCGGCCATCATCGGGAAGATGAAGCCGCCGATCAGCACGTAATGCAGGTGGGCGACCACGAAATGGGTGTCGTGCACCTGCCAGTCGAAGGGCACGACCGCCAGCATGACGCCGGTCAGCCCGCCCGCCACGAAGATGAAGAAGAAGCCGCAGATGAACAGCATCGGCAGCCGGAAGACCGGGCGCCCGCGCAGCAGCGTGCCGATCCAGGCGAAGATCTGCACCGCCGTCGGGATCGCCACCAGCATGCTGGCGGCCGAGAAGAATCCGAGCGCCAGATGCGGGATGCCGACCGCGAACATGTGGTGCACCCACAGCCCGAAGCTGAGGAAGGCCATGGCGACGATGCTGACGACGATCCAGTTGTAGCCGACCAGCCGGTGGCGGGCGAAGACCGGCAGGACGGTGGAGACGACGCCCGCCGCCGGCAGGAAGATGATGTAGACCTCGGGATGGCCGAACAGCCAGAACAGGTGCTGCCACAGCAGCGGGTCGCCGCCGCGGACGGGGTCGAAGAAAGGCCAGCCGAAGGCCCGCTCCAGCTCCAGCAGGATCGAGCCCAGGATCAGCGGCGGGAACCCCACCAGCATCATCCCGGCCGTCACCAGCAGGTACCAGGCGAAGATCGGCATGCGGTGCAGCGCCATGCCGGCCGTCCGCACGCGCAGGACCGACACCACGATCTCGACGGCAGCCGCGATCGCCGAGACCTCGACGAAGGTGATGCCGATCAGCCAGATGTCGGCATTGATGCCGGGCGAATAGGGGCGCGAGGAGAGCGGCGTGTACATGAACCAGCCGCTGTCGGGCGCCACCCCCATGACCAGCGCACTCACCACCAGCGTGCCGCCGAAGAGATAGCACCAGTAGCCGTAGGCACCCAGGCGCGGGAAGGCCAGGTCGCGCGCGCCCAGCATCTTGGGCAGCAGATAGACCGCCAGCCCCTCGAACATCGGGATGGCGAAGAGGAACATCATCACCGTGCCGTGCATGGTGAAGATCTGGTTGTAGGCGCCGGGATCGAGGAAGGCGTTGCCCGGCGTGGCGAGCTGGGCGCGGATCAGCATCGCCAGCAGCCCGCCGATCGCGAAAAAGACGAAGGCGGTGACGATGAACCGCCGGCCGATGATCGTGTGGTTGACGGCGGCCAGCCGGCCCCAGCCGCGCGGCGTGCCCCACAGCGCCTCCAGCGCGCCATCCAGGCCAGGGGCGGGGGCCAGCGCGTCGTCCCTGGATGGGGCGGTCATCGCAACCCTCCCAGATAGCGCGCGATGCTGTCGGCCGCGGCCGCCTCCAGCAGGCCGTGATGGGGTTCGTGGCTGCCGGGCTTCAGGACCGGGTGCTGGGCGATCCAGCGGGCGAAGGCATCCGGCCCGTCATTGGCAAGCGCCCCGCCGCCCAGCCACTGCCGGCCCGCCACGCCGGCCAGGTTGGGGCCGCTGCTTGGCCGGCGGGCGTCGGCGCTGTGGCACTGGCCGCAGGCGGCGACGAATTCGGCCGCCCCTGGCCGGGCGGGCTCGGGCGGCCGGGCGAGGGCGTCGAGCCGCGCCTGGAAGGCGTCGGGCGTGTGGGCGATCACCTGGAACCCCATGAAGGTGTGCTGCAGCCCGCAGAACTCCGCGCACTGGCCGCGATAGGTGCCGGGCGCCACCGGACCCAGGCGGATGCGGGTGCGATGGCCGGGGATCGCGTCGATCTTGCCGCCCAGGCGCGGGACCCAGAAGCTATGGATGACGTCGTGGGCCATCACCTCGACCTCGATGGCGCGCCCGGCCGGGATATGCAGCTCGCCCGCGGTATGGAGCGGCCGGCCGGCGAAATCGGGGTAGACGAACTCCCACCACCATTGCCGCGCATGGGCCTCGACCCGCAGCGGCGCGTCGCCCCCCGTCCGGGGCAGCAGCGCCTCGCCCGTGCGCAGCGAGAAGACGAGAAGGGCGGTCAGCACGACCAGCGGAAAGGCGATGCCGGCGCCGCCCAGCAATGCGGCGGTCGACGGCGACCGGCCGCCACCGGCCAGGGCATAGGCCAGCAACGCCATCACCCCGACCAGGATCAGCGTGGCCCCGCCCAGCATCCACCACCACAGTTGCGCCGTCGCCGCGGCCGCCGGCCCGGCCGGATCGAGCGCCGACAGCGGCCCGCCGCAGCCACCCAGCAGCGCACCTGCCGGAACCAGCAGGAAACCTGCCCGCGCCGCCCGCGTTAACCTCCGGTTGCCCGTCGCCCCGCCCCGCCCCGCCTCGGCCCGACCGGAGACCGCCCGATGACCGAACCCCACCTGCGCGACCCGCGCTACCACGACATCAGTTCGCGCGTGGCGCTGGCCGGCCATCCCATCCACGCGATGATGGTGACTTTCCCCATCGCGCTGGTGATCTCCACCCTGGGCGCCGACGTGTTCTTCTGGTGGACGGCCGATCCGTTCTGGATCCGGGCGGCCCTGTGGTCGAGCGGCTTCGCCTTCTGCCTGGGGGTGCTGGCCGGGCTGGTCGGCACGGTCGAGATCCTGCTGGCGCCCGGCATCCGCCGCCGCACGGCGAGCTGGACGCATTTCGTGGCGGCGATGATGCTGCTGTCGGTCGCGGGCGCCAACTGGGGCCTGCGCTTGTCCGACCCGCCCGCCTCGCCGCTGCCCTGGGGCATCCTGCTGTCGGGCCTGGCGACGGTCTTCGTCGGGCTGGCGGGCTGGCATGGCGGCAAGCTGGTATTCGAGCATCAGATCGGCCTGCTGCTCGCCAAGGAGGACTGACCAGTCCAATCCCAGTCGGTGCGATCGGGCCGCGGCTGGCGCAGCCAGTCGGGGAACAGCGTCTCGTCGAAGCCGGGCTTGGCCAGCACCAGCCACAGGATGGCGACCATCGCCGTGCCGGCTGCCGCCAGCAGCAGGGCCGGGAGCAGGCGGCCGATCCGCCCCTCGGCCTGGGCCAGGCGGGCGATGCTGCGGCCATGCTGCATGTGCACCAGCACCAGGACACCGACCAGCGCCAGCTTCGCGAAGAGCCATGGCGCGAAGGCGCCGCGCTGGAAGATGAGCGCCATGCCGCTGCCGATCGCCAGCACCGCGGCTGGCGACGCGACGGCCAGGTAGCAGGCGCGCCCGAAGCTGCGCAGTTGCTGGGCGGCAGCTCCCTCCCACTCGCCCGTCTGCACCGCGCGGCCGGTGCGAACCAGCACGCCCGGCAGCACCAGCAGCCCCGCGCACCAGACCGAGAGGGCGGCGATGTGCAGGATCTTCAGCCAGGTGGCCGTCACCCCTGCGGTTCCGGGCTCGCCCGGTGGGCTGCCGCAAGCCAGCCGGCCAGCGGCACCAGGGCGGCTGCGAGGTAGGGCAGGGCGGCCGGCACCCACATGACCAGGCCGGCCAACTGCTGGTCCTCCAGCGGCGTCAGGCCCCAGGGCAGGGTGGTGGCGAAATGGGCGGCGTAGAGCGGCGCCGGTACGAAGGTCAGCAGCGCGCCCAGCAGCCCCATCTGCATGACCATGGCCAGCAGCGCCGACAGGCGGGCGGCACCTGCCGGTGCCGCCGTCCGCAGGGTCGACCAGAACAGCACCGCGCTGCCCAGCAAGGTCGCCTGCATCAGCCAGTAGAGCGTGCCGTCGGCAAGGGCTGCCGCATAGGGCCCCGGCATGTGCCACAGCCACAGGGCCGCGGTCTGCGCCAGCGTCGCCACCAGCAATCCCGCACCCGGACGTCTGGCCGGCCCGGCATCCGGCAGGGCGGCCGCGATCAGGGGCGCGGCGGCCGCGATCAGCAGCAGGTGATGCAAGGCGCGGGCCGAGAACAGGGCGGACGACAGCGCGCAGAGCGGCGAGACGAAGGCCAGCACCAGTACCGCCCATGCGGCCGCCGCGCAGGCCTTCCGACGCACGCCGCCGGGCGGATGGAGCAGGATCAGTAGCCCGGCCGCCGCCAGCAGGCCCAAGAGCACCGGGTCGCCGTTCCAGCGGCCCCAGATCTCGTCGGGCAGCGGGCCGCTACCGCAATAGGGTATCCCCTCGCCCATCGACCGATTCCCTCCCTCGACGCCCCAAGGTGCGGCAACGCCCCAGATGGCGGATTCGATCCCTGCGGAAGGACACCGTCAGACGATCGCCTTGTCCCAGCCGCCATAATGCTCGCCGCTCAACCGGCCCCGCGGCAGCGACAGCAGGATCAGCGCGATGCCGGCCGCCACGCCGACCGCCATGGATGCCGGGCCGCCGCCGTCCAGGACGAAGGGGGCGGCCACGAGCCAGGCGCCGACGGCCATGTTGAGGAAGCGGACAGGGCGCGCCACCTCGGCCAGGGCGGTGACCGCGATCGTGACGACAAGGCAGCCCGCGACATGGTCGCTGTTGGCCAGGTCGCCTTCGGTGCCGGCCAGCAGCCGGGTCGCCATCAAGGCGAGGCCGATGGCGATGGACAGCGACAGGGTCCAGGGAAAGCTGACCCCGCCCAGCAGGAACGCGCGCAGGAGCTGGCCCACGGGTGCGTCGATATCCGGGCCCTTCTCCCGCTCCGCGCCGGGCAGGCTGTCACCGCCCTGCCAGAAGGTGCGCCACAGCGGCCGCCCGGCGCGGCGTGCCCGCAGCAGGAACTGCGCCGAGGCGAGCAGCTCGTCCAGCGCGTAGGGGATCATCGCCACGCTGACGACGGCTGTCGCCAGGCACAGGCCGCACCAGGTGCCGATCAGCACCGGCTGGATGATGATGAAGCCGATGCTGACGGCCCCCAGGGGCACGATCAGCAGGCCGAATCCCAGCACCAGCCAGGGCATGGTGCGCCAGCGGCGGCGGTCGCCGATCAGCCCGGTCAGGGCCTCGATCAGGTAGACGACGGCCCCCATGCCGGCATCGGCGATCGGCCAGGCGCGCGACAGGTCGGAGGTGATGACCCGCTCGGTGCCGTCGCCGAAGGCCGGGTCCCAGGCGTCGTCGATGTGGCCGAGCTGGAAGGCCGCCATGTAGCGTGACAGCAGGAAGCCGATGAAGGCCAGGACGACGATCGGCACGCGCTGGGAATAGCTGGATGGCGAATAGCTCCAGCCGAGCGGGATGTCGGCATCGCTCTTGAGCGCCACGGTGGCGATGCCGGGCGGGTTGGCGACCAGCGTGGCGAATGCGATCACAAGCGCGCCTATGATCGTGTCGTTGGCATAGGCGGCGGCATTCGTGGTCCAGAAGACCAGCGGCGCGAACAGCAGCCAGGTGCCGACCGCAGCCACGGCCCAGCGTGCCCAGCGATGGCGCCAGGACAGGGACATCCCGCCCAGCAGGACCAGCAGCAGGCCGCAGCCGACGTCGCTCCAGCCCAGCATGCGGTCGCGCCACAAGGCGTCCGGCAGGGCGGCGCCGGCGGCCGGGGGAATCGTCGCCGCATTGCCGCCCTCGAACAGGCCGAAGCTGAACGGGCTGGCGATCAGCCACAGCCCCAGCATGGCGACGAGGAACCCGGCCCAGCGCGTGCTGGAATGCGTGGTCTCCAGCTCTGCTGCCACCGCACGGCGCTCGGCCGCGGCCACATGCTCGGGCGGGGCCTCCTCTACCTTGGCGGCGGCCATGGCCTTGGCGTTCAGCTTGTTTGCCGCGTACCAGCCGGCCGGGTCTGCCTTCAGGTTGGCGATCATCTCGGGAATCGTCGCCTCCAGCCGGTGTCGCGGCCGCCAGCCCAGCAGTTGCCAGGCCCGGTCGGTGTCGATCTCGTAATGGTCGTCGGCCCGGTCGATCATCCAGGGCTGGACGAAGGGATCGAGGTCGAGCACGTCTTCCTGCAGCCACTGCCCGGCCTTGGCCATCGCCTTGGGCACGGGGCGGGTCTCCCATTCCTCGTCGTGCAGCAGCCGGCCGAACAGGCGTTGCAGCCGGTCGTAGCTGAGCGTCTCGGCCTCGCCCAGCAGCAGCGTCGTCTCGACCGGCAGCTCGGCCCGGCGGTCGACGATGCGGGCGATGGCATCGACCAGGTCGTCGAGGTGCAGGTAGGGCTGCCCATGGTCCAGCTCGCCCGGATAGAGGTGGCTGATCACCTGGCGCTCGTGGATGTTGGCGATCTGCTGGGCCAGGAATGCCGCGCGGCACATCTCGTCATAGACGCCGGCCGGGCGGATCACGACGAGCGGGATGGCGCCATGCTCGGCCAGCAGCGCCTGCTCGGTCCGCGCCTTGGATGCGGGGTAGGGGGACAAGGGCTCGATCGGCCTGTCCTCGTCGATGGGCCGCCCGGGCAGCGTCGGCCCGTGGACCAGCAGGGTGCTGGCCAGCACGAACTGGTCCACCCCCAGCGGTTGCAGGTGGCGCATCAGGCGCCGGCTGCCCTCCACCGTCACCGCCTCGTATTTCGGGTTCTCGTCGCCCGACAGGTCGTAGTAGGCGGCAAGGTGGATGACCGATGCGATCCGGGCGCCGGCCCGGCCGACCTCGGCGATGGCGGCGGCCACGCTTTCTTCCTGCGTCAGGTCGACCTGGACCGGCTCGATGCCATCGGGCGGGGCGTCCGGCACGGTGAAATCCAGCCCGAAGATGCGGAAACGGCCCGCCAGGCGCCGCGCGACCGCCTGGCCCAGGAACCCGCTGCTGCCGGTCACGATCACGATCTCGCGGGATTCCGCCTGCTCCGGCATCTCGGGTCCTCCGGCCATGGGTCGCCGCGGCGACCCCGGGATTGCGGTCGCCCTGGTTGGACAGCGCATGGGGCAGGGCCGGGTTCCATTCTTTGCCGGCGGGCGGCCCGGGATGCGTGGCCGGGCCGCATGGCGCGCGGCATAATCGCGCCGCCGGACAGCGCCCGACTCGGGAATGGCGCCGCCGGCCGGAGGGAGCGGCCAGCATGGATGCGGATCAGTTCGACTACATCGTCGTCGGGGCCGGCTCGGCCGGGTGCGTGCTGGCCAACCGGCTGACGGCCGACGGCCGCACCACGGTCCTGCTGCTGGAGGCCGGCGGCAAGGACACCGACCCCTGGATCCATATCCCGGCCGGCTTCTACCGCAACATCTACAACCCCAAGGTCGCCTGGAAATTCGAGACCGAGCCGGAGCCGAACATGAACGGCCGGCGCATCCCCTGGCCGCGCGGCAAGGTGCTGGGCGGCTCCAGCTCGATCAACGGCCTCATCTACATCCGCGGCCAGAAGGAGGATTTCGACCTGTGGCGGCAGATGGGCAATGCCGGCTGGTCCTATGACGACGTGCTGCCCTACTTCCGCAAGTCCGAGGGGCAGGAGCGCGGCGCCGATGCCTATCACGGCGCCGACGGCCCGCTCGCCGTCTCCGACCTGCGCTCGCCGCACACGCTGCACGACGCCTTCATCGCCGCGGCGCAGCAGGCGGGGTATCCCTTCAATGCCGATTTCAACGGCGCTTCGCAGGAGGGCGTCGGCCCCTTGCAGGTGACGGTGCGCGGCCGCCGCCGGTGCAGTGCGGCCGTCGGCTACCTCCGGCCCGCCATGCGCCGACCCAACCTGAAGGTCGAGATCCGTGCCCTGACGCGCCGGGTGCTGACCGAGGGCCGGCGCGCGGTCGGCGTCGAGTACGACCAGGGCGGCGCCACCCGCCACGCCCGCGCCCGGCGCGAGGTGCTGCTGTGCGGCGGCACGATCAACTCGCCGCAGATCCTGCAGCTATCGGGGGTCGGGCCGGGGGCGCTGCTGCAGTCGCTGGGCGTCCCCGTCGTGCACGACCTGCCAGGGGTGGGCGAGAACCTGCAGGACCATCTGGGCGGCCGCCTCATCTATCGCGTGCGCAACGCCAACACGCTGAACGAGATCTCGCGCAGCTGGTGGCGCAAGGCGCTGACCGGGATGGAGTATGCGTTGGCCTCGCGCGGCGCGCTGATGACAGGGGCGGCCCCCATCGGCCTCTTCCTGAAGACCCGGCCGGAACTGGTCTCGCCCGACGTGCAGTACCAGTTCCTGGCCGGCAGCTCGCCCAAGGCGGGTGAACCGATGCACGACTTCCCCGGCTGCACCATCGTCGCCATCCCCTGCCGGCCGGAAAGCCGCGGCTGGCTGCGCATCCAGTCGCCGGACCCGGCGGCACCGCCGCGGATGACGGCCAACTACCTGTCGACCCAGGGCGACCGCGACACCATGGTGGCCGCGCTGCGCGCCGCGCGCCGGGTGTTCGAGGCGCCGGCCATGCGCGCTCAGGTTACCGACGAGTTCATGCCGGGTTCGGCCGCCGTCACCGACGAGGCCCTGCTGGAGCATGTGCGCTCGACCTCGGGCACGACCTTCCACCAGACCAGCACCTGCATGATGGGGCCGCAGGCGAACGCCGTCGTCGACACCACGCTCAGGGTGAAGGGGATGGAGGGGCTCCGGGTGATCGACGCCTCGATCATGCCGACGGTCGTGTCGGGCAACACCAACGCGACGGCCATCATGATCGCCGAGAAGGGGGCGGACATGATCCTGCGGGGTGCGGCCGCGGCCTGAAGACAGGCGCTACCGCACGAAGGCGGGCCGCTACAGCACGAAGTCCAGCGCGTCGAGCTTGGTCGCGCCGTTGACCTGGATCTCCAGGTCGGCGGTGCGGTCGCGGTTGGTGTCGGCCTGGATGCTGAGGACGCCGCCGCTGACGCTGTAGCGCAGCTGGCCGGCACCGCCGGTGAAGGCGCCGGTGCCGATGAAGGTGAAGGCCTGGTTGCCGGAATTGCGGCTGTCGGCGTCGATCGCCGACAGGTCGATGCGGTCGAGGTCGTCGAAGGCGGTGATGATGTCGCGGTTGGAGCCGCGCGGGCTCTCCGCCGTCGACTGGTAGACGAAGCGGTCGGCGCCTTCGCCGCCCGTCAGCAGGTCGCGGCCGCCGCCGCCATAGAGCGTGTCGTCGCCACCACCGCCCACCAGCGTGTTGGCGCCGCTGTTGCCGTTGATGACGTTGGCCAGGTCGTTGCCCGTGCCGGCGATGCCGGACGACCCCGTCAAGGTCAGGTTCTCGACGAAGCCGGGCAGGGTGTAGGTGACCGAGGTCTGGATCAGGTCCGTGCCGCCGCCGTCCAGCTCGATGACGACGTCGCCGGCATGGTCCACGGTGTAGCTGTCGTTGCCGCCGGCACCGGTCATGGTATCGGCGCCGCCCGCCCCGTTGAGCGCGTTGGCGGCGGCGTTGCCGGTGATGCGGTTGGCGGCCGAGTTGCCGGTGCCGGCAATCGCCTGGTCGCCCGTCAGGGTCAGGTCCTCGAAGTTGTTGGCGAGCGTCCAGGTGACCGACGACAGCACCCGGTCCACGCCGGCGCCGCCGCTCTCGCTCAGCGAATCCCGCGTCGAATCGACGATGTAGACGTCGTCGCCCTGGCCACCCGCCAGCGTGTCGTTGCCGGCCCCGCCATCCAGCGTGTCGGCCCCGCCATTGCCGTTCAGCCGGTCGTTGCCGCCCAGCCCGTCCAGCCTTTCGTCCGCGGCCGTGCCGGTCAGCGTGTCGGCGTTGGCGGTCCCGGTCAGCGAACCGCCGCCGCCCCCTCCGCCGCCACCGCCCATCAGGTTGTCGGTCGACAGGTTCTGGTCGGCGAAGGACAGCATCTCGACACCGTACACCTGGTCGCTGCCCTCGGGCGCGCCGGTGCGCTTGTCGACGATGAGGAAGCTGGCGCTGCCTGCCTGCCAGGTGACGTCGTACTGGCTGCGGTTGCCGTCATAGACGGCGCGGTCGCTGCCCTGGCCGCCCAGCAGCGTGTCGTTGCCGGCCCCGCCCGCCAGCGTGTCGTTGCCGACGCCGCCATCCAGCGAATCGGCGCCGCGATAGCCCTCGATCCAGTTGGCCGCGTCGTTGCCCGTCACCCGATCGTTGCCGTCGCCCAGGATCGCGGTCTCGATCACGGTGCCGGCGGCGATCGTCAGGCTGCGCCCGGCGACCGTGCTGGCCGACCCCGGCCGCAGGTCGAGCGTGGTGGCGGCGGCGATGGCCGACAGGTTCATCGTGTCGTTGCCGCCGTCGTCCCGCAACGTCGCCCGGGCGGTCTCGCCGCCGATGGCGCCGAAGGCATCGGTGTAGACGTAGCTGTCGTCGGCGGTGTCGGGATCGCCGATCATCGTCATCGACCAGGAATTGAGCGTGCCGGCGATGCCGGTGGCGTGGTCGGTGACGATCAGCGTCCAGGTGCCGTTGGCGGATTCGCCCCAGAACTGCACGCTGTCGACGGTGAAGCGGATGTCGTCCTGGCTGGTGCCCAGCGCATTGGTGGAGCTGACGCCCGGCCGGTAGACCAGCTCCGACACGGTGCCGGACGGCGAGGTGAGCGTGACCGACAGGTCGCCGATCCAGGCATGCTGGATGTCGAGGGTCACTTCCACCCGGTCGATCTCGACCGCCTGGCCGGAGATCGCGATGCTGTCGGTCACCCGGCCGCCGTCGGGGATGGCCAGGTTCGGGCTCGGATCGGAAGTGCGGGTGACCAGCACGCGGTCGGCCTGGGTCGACTGCTCGCCCCAGCTTTCGGCCAGGCGCACGGCGGCATGGGCGTCGACCAGGCCGAAGCCGTGATCGTCGTTGAAGCGCAGGCCGCCGCCGTTCCAGTCGCGGGCGCCGTTCACGTCCCAGGTGATGCCGCTGGCGGTCGGCTGCTGGGCGGAATAGGCCAGGATCTCCTGCACGTCGCGATAGCCCAGGCGCGGGTTCGCCTCCAGCATGAGGGCGACCACGCCCGAGACGATGGGGGCCGCGAACGAGGTGCCGCCGACGCTGGCATAGTCGCCGCTGCCATAGCCGACGCTGCCCAGCCGGTCGGTGGTGGTGATGCTGACGCCCGGTGCCGACACCAGGACGGCTGCCCCTGGCGTGCTGAAGGATGCGATCCGCCCGCTCGAATCGGTGGCGCCGACGGCGATCACGTAGGGGCTGTTCTGGAAGTCGTGGTAGTTCACGTTGTCGCCCGCGCCGCGGCTGTTGCCGGCGGCGAAGACGACGACCGTGCCGAGGTTGCCGCGTCCGCTGGTGGCGGCCGCCTGCAGGGCCGTGCCGATCGCCTGGAACTGGCTGGCGGCGAAGTTGTCGCCGAAATAGCCGCCATAGCCCCAGCTATTGTTGGCGATGTCGGCGCTGGCCATGCGCTGGAAGGCGCTCAGGATCTGGGCGGTGGTGCCGTTGGCGCCATAGCCGATGCGCAGGCCGACGAGATCGGCCTCCCAGGCGATGCCGACGCCGCCCAGGTTGTTCTTCTCTGCGGCGATGACGCCGGCGACCGCGGTGCCGTGGAAATCGCTCGACCCGGCCTGGGCGTCGGCATCGTTGTCGCGGGTGTCGAAGTCGAGGTCGGTGCGGTAGTTGGCGTCGAGGTCCCCATGGGTGCGCTCGAAGCCGTCATCGATCACCGCGATCTTGATGTCGCGCCCGGCATAGTCGTCCCAGGCGCGCTTCACGTCGATGGCATCGAGATGCCATTGGTTGGTGGCCAGCGGATCGGTCGGCACCAGGGCCGGCAGCGGCCCGTCCTCGTTCGCACGCGCGCCCATATCGGCCATGACCATCACCGGATGCCAAGCAACGTCCCGGTTGTAGACTTTGGCCGCCGGTCCCGCAATGGTGCCGCCGTTGCGGCTTTATTTGCGCGCCCGCGGATGGGGAAGACAATGCGACTGAATCTCGGCTGTGGTCGCAATCACCTGGAAGGGTTCGTCAACATCGACCGCTTCGCCGAGGCCCGGCCCGACCTTTTGTGGGACCTGGAGCGGACGCCGTGGCCGATCGCGTCCGGCTCGGTAACGGAGATCATGGCCGTGCATGTGCTGGAGCATCTGGGCCAGCGCACCGAGACGTTCCTGGCTATCATGAAGGAGATTCATCGGGTGCTGGCCCCGGGCGGGTTCCTGCGCATCCGCGCGCCGCATCACCGCTCCGAGGGCTACTGGGGCGACCCGACCCATGTGCGGCCGATCAACCGGGCCGTCATGAGCCTGTTCAGCAAGGCCAACTGCCGCATGTTCGCCGCCCGTGGCTGGCCCAACACGCCGCTCGCCGACTATCTCGACATCGACCTGGAGATCGTCGAGGCGACCGATCGGCTGACGCCGGCGTGGCGCAAGCGGATGGCCGACGGGCTGTCGGAGGCCGACCTGATGTTCGCGGCCGAAACCTATGCCAACGTCATCGACGAGGTCGCGATCGTCCTGCGCAAGGTGCCGCCGGAAGCCGTGATGACGGAAACCGCGCTACCTTCGCCTGCCACAGGCACAGCAGCGGGGTAACGACAAGCTCCATCGCCAGCCCGGCCAGCATCGGCGGCGACGGGGTGCCGGCCGCGAGGAGCGAGACCAGCCGGCCGGCGCCGCCGATGACGACGATCGCCGTCAGCAGGCGGAAGGCCGGCCCGTGCGCGGCAATCCGAGGGACCAGGGACCAGAAGGCGATGCCGACGCCCAGCAGCAGGCCGGACAGGTAGCGGAAATGGCTGTCGAGCGTGGCGCCGTCCGTCGTCGCTTCGCCGGCCATCGACGGCCCTGACCAAATGCCGGAAAGCCCGGCTCCGACTGGAACGAGCCCGGCCAGGGCGACCGCGAGCTGGAGCGCGCGCCGCTCACCGGCCGGGGTCAAGCCAGGATCCGGATGCGGGCTGCCTCGGTCGCCAGCTCGGCCGCGACGCGGGCGACGACGCTGCCCCATTCGCGCGGTGCGGTCTGCCGGAAGAGGCGCATGGTCGGATACCAGGGGCTGTCGTCGCGATCGGTCAGCCAGCGGAAGCAGCCGTCGAAGCGCGACAGCACCCACACCGGCCGGCCCAGCGCGCCGGCCAGGTGGGCCATGGCGGTGTCGACCGTGATCACCAGGTCGAGCTGCTCGACGATGGCGGCGGTGTCGGCGAAATCCCGCACGTCGCCCATGGGGTCGAGGATCTGGCGGGCGAAGGGCTGGCCATTGCGGTCGGCGCCGCGCCGGCCGAACTGCAGCGACACGAAGTCGATGCCGGGCACGGCGAAAAGGGGCGCCAGCGTCTCCAGCCCCAGGCTGCGCCGGCGGTCGGTCGAGTTGCTGATCGGCATGTGCGGGCGGGGGTCGCCGGCCCAGACGAGGCCCACCCGCAGCCGGCCGCGGTCGGGGATGCGGCCGGCCCAGCGCGCCCGCGCCTCGGCGTCGGGCGCCAGGTAGGGAATGTCGGCCGGGATGGTCGCGACCTCGGTCCCGAACAGCCCCGGCAGGCTCATCAGCGGGGCATGCAGGTCATGCGGGCCGACCGCCTGGCCGGGTGCGACTGCCATGCGCACGCCCGGCACGGAATGCAGCAGCCGCACCAGGGCTGTCTGCCCGACCAGCACGACGTCGGCGCCACGGGCGGCGACCAGGCTGGCGTAGCGCGCGAACTGCAGCGTATCGCCATGGCCCTGCTCGCCCCAGAGCACGATGGTGCGACCCTGCAAGGGTTCTCCCTGCCAGCGCGGCTGGGTGAAGGGCAGGGGGCGCACCATGTCGGTGCGGAAGCGGTTCTCGTAGGCAGGCCAGCCTTGCGTGAAGTCCCCCAGGCGCAGCAGCGGCAGCGCGCGGTTGAAGCTGGGGGCCACGAAATCCGGCTGGGCCGCCAGGGCGGCATCGAAGGCGGCCAGCGCCTCGGCGCTGCGACCCCCCATCATCAGCAGGATGCCGCGCTCGTTCAGCAGTTCGGGCGTCGTGCCCGTCGCCGCGGCGACGCGGTCCAGCTCGACCAGCGCCTCGGCGAAGAAGCCCTCGTCGCGCAACGCGCCCGACAGCGCGCGCCGGGCCGGATGGGCGGCCGGGGCCAGTTCCAGAACGCCGCGCAGGATGACGGCGGCCTCGCCGTTGCGGCCCTGGCCGGCCAGCAACCGGCCCAGGTTGAACTGCGCCTCGACCAGGGCCGGGTCGCGGCCGATGGCGGCGCGGAAGGCGGCCTCGGCCTCGGCCTTGCGGCCAAGCATGCCCAGGGTCGATCCGCGCAGGTTGAGCGCCAGCGGGTTGGCCGGCTCGATGGCGACGGCCTCGTCGGCGATGGCATAGGCGCGCTCGGCTTCGCCGCGATCCAGCAGCACGCCCGCCAGCCGCAGCAGGACGGGCACGGGCCGCACCGGCTCGCGCGCCGACAGGTCGCGCAGCAGCGCGCGCAGCCGCTCCTCGGCCTCCGGCAGCCGGCCCCCCTCATGTGCGGCCGCTGCCGCTGCCAGCGCCGTATCCCAGGCCATCGCCATCGTCTCGGTCCCCGTTCACCGCCCGCGTACAATCCTTTGTGAAGCGTCGCGGCGGGGCCCGCAATTCGATTGTGCCGGGGCGCGGGTTGGCGTCCTGTGGTCGGGCCGGGGGGCGGACTGGGATCGCACATGCGCCTGGAAGACGAGCCTGCAAGCGAGCCCCGGCTGGTCGCCCTGGCGACCGCCGTCCCGCGCCATTTCCTGGCCCAGGAGGCGGTCGCCGAGGCGGCGTCGGCCATCTTCGCCGAGGCCGGCGGCGGGTTCCAGCATCTGGCGCCCGTCTATCGCCATGCCGAGATCCGGCAGCGCCGGTCCTGCGTGCCGCTCGAATGGTTCGCGCGCCCGCACGGCCTGGCGGAGCGCAACCGGCTCTTCCTCGACCATGCCGTGGCGCTGCTGGCCGAGGCGGCGACGGCCGCGCTCGACCAGGCCGGGCTGGCGGCATCGGACATCGACATGCTGGTGACGGTGTCCTCGACCGGCATCGCGACGCCCGCGCTCGACGCCCGCCTGATGGCCCGCCTGCCCTTCCGCGCCGACGTCCAGCGCCTGCCGGTCTTCGGGCTGGGCTGTGCGGGCGGGGTGCTGGGCCTGGCGCGCGCGGCCGCCCTGGCGCGGGCAGCACCCGGTTCGCGCGTGCTGCTGCTGGCAGTCGAGCTGTGCAGCCTCACCTTTCGGCGCGACGATCGCCGGCCCACCAACATCGTTGCGACCGCCCTCTTCGGCGACGGGGCGGCGGCGGCCATCGTCACCTGCCGCGACGACGATCCGCCGGGCGTCCCGCTCGGCCCCTGGGGCGAGCATACCTGGCCCGGCAGCATCGACGTGATGGGCTGGGAGCTGGATGACGAGGGCTTCCAGGTCGTGTTCTCGCGCGAGATCCCGGCCCTGGTGCGCCAGTGCCTGCGGCCGGCGGTCGACGCCTTCCTCGCCCGCCACGCCGTCCCCTGGGCCGGGCTCGACGGCTTCCTTTGCCACCCCGGCGGGGCGAAGGTGCTGGACGCGCTGGCCGATTGCCTTGAACTGCGGCCGGCCGACCTCCGGCATGCCCGCGCCGTGCTGCGCGACCATGGCAACATGTCTTCGGTGACGGTGCTCTTCGTCCTGCGCGCGGCGATGGACGAGGCCAGGACGGGTCGCGGTCCCGGCATCGGCGGTCGCTGCCTGATGACGGCGCTCGGGCCGGGCTTCACCGCCGGCATGCTAATGCTTGATCTCGGCCGATGACCGGCAGCGTGCTGCAATGGCTGACCGGCAGCGCGCTGCCCTGGGTGCTGGCGCTGGTCGCGGCCCAGCGCCTGGCGGAACTGTGGCTGGCCGGCCGCAACACGCGCCGGCTGCTGGCGGCGGGCGGGCGCGAGGTGGGCGGCGGCCACTACCCGCTCTTCGTGCTGCTGCATGCGGGCTGGCTGGCCGCGATCCTGGCGACGACCCCGCTCGACCGGCCGCCGGCCTGGGGCCTGCTGGCGCTGTTCGCCCTGCTGCAGCTCGGCCGCGCCTGGGTGATCGCGACGCTGGGCCGCTTCTGGACGACCCGCATCGTCACGCTGGACGGGGCACCGCTGGTCCGCGCCGGCCCATACCGCCTCGTCCGCCATCCCAACTACTGGATCGTGGCGGCCGAGGTGGCGGTGTTGCCGCTGGCCTTCGGCAACTGGCCCGTGGCCGTCCTGTTCTCGGTCCTGAACGCTGGCCTGCTCGGCCACCGCATCCGGGTCGAGGCCGCGGCCCTGGCGCCGCGCGAGACGGCCTGATCGGTGTTCAGGCGGCCGCGAAGTGGCGGCGGATGGCGTCCACCCCTTGCATCGTCAGCGCGATCCGGCCCGTGTCCATGGCCTGGGCGTGGGAGGACAGCTTGGCGATCACCAGTTCGTTCGCCCGGTCGACGAACAGGTTCTGGCCGTTGACGCCGACGCAGAACAGCAGCGGCGAGGGGCCGTGCAGCACATACCACTTGCTGCGGTAGTGGATGGGCAGGCCGGGGAAATAGCCGACGAAGTCGCCTGCGTCCCAGGCCGCGCGCTCGCCGCCGGCCACCAGATCGTCGATCCAGGCTTCCGGGACGACTTGGTCGCCGTCGCGCCGGCCGCCCTGGACCAGCAGTTGGCCCATGCGGGCAAGGTCGGTCGCCGTCATGCAGATGCCGCCGGCGCCGCGCGCGCCGCCGAGCCGGTCGACCGTGATGTAGGCGTTGCGGGCCGCCCCCATCGGCTGCCACAGCAGCCGGCTGGCCAGCTCGGCATAGGGCGCGCCGCCCGCCCGCTCGATGACCCAGGCCAGCAGGTCGGTATTGGGCGAGACATAGTGGAAGCGGCCGCCATGGGGGCCGTCGCGGTCGGCCATGGTGGCGATGAAGCTGCGGATGTCGGACGGCCGGTCGCCGGGCGCCAGCGGGTTCCAGTTCTGCGCCTTGCGGTATTCGATGATCGGGCCGGACGTGGCCAGGTAGTCCTCGTCGAAGCCGATGCCGGCGCGCATGTCGAGCAGGTGCTGGATGCTTGCCCCGTCATAGGCGCCGCCGGCCAGCTCGGGCACGTAGCGGGTGACGGGTGTCGCCGGGTCGAGCTGCCCACGGGCCGCCAGGATGCCGGCCAGCACCGCCAGCACGGACTTCGAGACCGACATCAGGATGTGCGGCGTGGTGGCGGTCATGCCGTTGGCATAGCTCTCCCACACGACGCGGCCGCGATGGAGGATCACCAGGGCGTCGGTATCGGTCGCCGCCAGGAACTGTGGGAAGTCGATGGCCCCACCTTCCCCCGCCACCGTCACGTCCGACAGGTCGGCCGGCGCCGACGGCAGCCGCCATACCCGGTCGGGATCGTTGGCGATGTCGGCGGTCGGCACGATCTCGCGGACGTGCTGGAAGGCCCAGCGGTTGAAGGGCGGGGTGCGCCAGTTCGCCAGCGTCACCTGGCCCGCGGGTGGCGGGGGAAAGCCTTGCATCAGCGGCTGGTCGGTCATGGCGCGAAGCCCCCCTCGGGTTGTGGCCGGCAAGCGTCGCCCCTGCCATGGGTTGGCGTCAATGCGGGAAGGCCGGCACCAGGCGGGCCATCCCGCCATAGAGGTCCAGCATGCGTTCGCGCCAGGCATGGACCGGGTCGTCGGTGGCCAGCAGCCGGAACGGGCTGACGCAGCGCGCCCACTGGAAACTGCCGAAGACCATGTAGTCACCATAGTCGGGTGTCGTGCCGCCCAGATAGGGCTGGGCGGCCAGCGTCGCGCGCAAGGGCTGCAGCAGGGCACGGAAGGCCGGCAGGCGCTGCTCGCGATCGGCCGTCACCGCCTCCAGCGGCATGCCGAATCGCTTCTCGCGGCTGCTGCGGAAATAGTCCTGCTCGGCCGCCCCCAGCACCGCCGGTATGTCGCTGACGATCAGGCGGACGAGCGCCGGGTTGATGCCGTCCGCCCAGGCCGAGACGAAGCGCATGGTGGCGAGCGCGCCGCCGAACAGCGCGGGGCGGTCGGGGTAGTTGGCCTCGAGATACTCCGCGATGGCCCAGGAATCGGATGCGACGCGCTCGCCGTCGACCAGCACCGGCACCTTGTCGTGATGGGCGAATGCCAGCCGCTCGGTCTCGCCGAAGCGCCAGGGCACGGTCTCGAAATCCAGCCCCTTGTGGGCCAGCGCCAGGCAACTGCGCCAGCAGAAGGGGCTGAAGCGGCGGGTC
Source organism: Stella humosa (assembly GCF_006738645.1). Classification (GTDB taxonomy): domain Bacteria; phylum Pseudomonadota; class Alphaproteobacteria; order ATCC43930; family Allostellaceae; genus Allostella; species Allostella humosa. The sequence goes on from NZ_AP019700.1 coordinate 164,811, forward strand.
GGGTCGGCGCCGACCAGTTCGTAGAGCTTGCGGGTCATCGATCGTCTCCCGGTGGTCAGGTGGGGGCGGCGCGTTGGCTGCGCGCCGATGCCAGGGCCAGCGCCGCGCCGCCCGCCAGGGCGACGGCGCCGATCAGGAACAGCGGGCGGTGGCTCCCGGCCGTGGCGAAAAGGTAGGACATGCCCCAGGCGCCGCCGGCCTGGGCCACGGCAAAGGCGCTTGTCATCCAGCCCCAGACCCGGCGATGGGCCGTCATCCCCGCCTGCTCGGCGACCCAGGCCGAGCAGAGGGTGGTGGTGCCGCTGACGAGCGCGCCGACGATGATGGACGAGACGAGCAGCCCGACCGGGGCCGACCAGACGAGCGGCAGGGCGACGCCGGCCGCCTTCAGCGCCATGCCGGCGGCAAAGGTGCGTCCCAGGCCGGCGCGGTCGGCGACGGTGCCGGCGAGGAACGGGCCGCAGGCGGCGCCGAGGCCGAAGACGATCCAGAAGGCGCCGCCCGTTTCCAGTCCACGGCCCAACCCGCGGGCGATGTAGTCGACCCAGAAGACGGTGTGGGGAATGAAGCCCAGCGCGTCGCAGGCATAGGCCGCCAGCAGCAGGCGCAGGGCCGGCGACAGGCGGCCGGCGCCGGTCCGGGCGACGGCCGGGATCGGCGCGTCGGGCGGGATCGTCACCCAGACGCAGATCGTCAGCAGCAGGACCGCGGCGGCGAGGGTCAGCCAGACGAAGGTCAGGCCGATCTGGGCGATGGCCGGGACGACCGCGCCGGCGATGGCCATGCCGAGGCCGACCCCGGTGATGACGACGCCGGCCGCCCGGCCGCGCCGCGCCGGTGGCGTCAGCGCCAGCACGGCGGGCACGGCCAGCACCATCAGCACCCCGCCGGTCACCCCGGCCAGGAAGCGCCACCCGGCATACCAGGCAAAGCCCAGCGGCCAGGCGCAGGCGGCCAGGCTGGCCATGGTGGCGACGGCGGCCAGCCGGATCGCCAGCGTCCCGGTCATCGCCTGGGCCAGGCGTGCCGCACCCAGCGCCCCCGCCAGATAGCCGGCCAGGTTGGCGGCCGCCAGATAGACGGCGTCGGCCGGCGAGAACCAGCCGGCCGCGATCAGGGCCGGGATCAGCGGGGTATAGGCGAAGCGGCCGATGCCGTTGCCGATCAGGGTCGCCGCCAGGCCGCCGGCGGCGACCGTCCAGTTGCCGGCGCGCTTCATCGTCGACTGCCCCGGCCGGCTAGGCGGGCCACCCCTGGCCGCCGCCGTCGACGCGCAGCACCTGCCCCGACACGAAGGCGCCCAGCGGCCCGGCGAAGACGTCCACCAGGCGGGCCACCTCGTCCACCGTCGCCACGCGGTCGAGCGTGCCCTCCTCCACCATCCGGCGCTCGTCGACCGCGCGCGTGCCGAGGAAGCGGCCGGTGCGCGTCTCGCCCGGGGCGATGCAGTTGACCGTCACCTCGTAGGGGCGGAGCTGGTCGGCCAGGCACCGCGTGAAATGGTTCACGCCCGCCTTGGCCACGGCATAGATCGAGCCGTTGGTGCGCCCGCGCGACCCGGCGGTCGAGCCGATGGTGACGATGCGGCCGCCCCGGCGCTCCATCATGCCGCGGGCGACCGCCTGGCAGGTCAGGATGGTGCTGACGAGGTTGCGGTCCAGCACCGCGCGCACGTCCTCCTCGCGGATGAAGACGGCATCGTTGGGGTCGGGCTTGCCGCCGCGGGCGGCGATGTCGCCGCCGGCATTGTGGACCAGGATGTCGATCGGCCCCAGGGCTGCGGTCGCCGTGTCGATGACGCGGGCGATGTCGGCCGCCTGGGTCAGGTCGCCCAGCAGGCGCAGCGTGCGCACGCCGTATGCCGCGGCGATTTCCTCGGCGACGGCGGTCAGGGTCGTGCCCTCGCCGAATTCCGCCGGCCCGTTCTCGCGCATGCCGTGGACGGCGATGGCCGCCCCCATGGCGGCCAGGCGCTCGGCGAATGCCCGGCCCAGGCCGCGGCCGGCGCCGGTCACGAGTGCCACCTTGCCGCGGAGCGGTCGGTCCTGGTCTCGATCATTCATTTGCGGGGGCTCCCGTAGATCCGGCCGCCACAGTCGCGGCACTGGCCCGGAAAGGGAAGTGGCTTTGCGCCGGATGCCAACGCCCCTATCATCCGGCTTGCGCGATATCCTCGGTTGAGTTTTTCGATCGGCACCGTACCTGCCGGCTGGAGGACAGCCGGGACCCCGGACGGTCGTCGAGAGGGCAGGGACGATGGCAGCAGCGGGACGCACGCGACCCGCCAGGACACAGAATGGACAAGGCTCGGCTGGCCGACGGCCGCGGGGCTGGCTCGTCGCTGTCATTGCCGCCTCCTGGGTGCTGGTGTCCATCGCCGTGCTGGGCGGGCTGTTGATCCAGCTGCGCCAGCAGGCCATGGGCGGTGCCGAGCGGCTCGTCCGTTCCTTCGCCCAGATCGTCGAGGAACAGACGGGCCACACGTTCCGGGCCGCCGGCACACTGTTCGGCACCATCGCGGCGCGCATCAATTCGCTCGATCCCGTCGCCGCGGCCGATGCCGTGGCCGTCAGCGCCAGCCTGCGCCGGCTGATCGCCGACCTGCCCGCATTCTCCGGCGTCTGGGTGCTGGGGCTCGACGGCCGCGTGATCTATGACGGGCGCGACAGTTTCGGGATGGATCTGTCCGACCGCGAGTATTTCCAGATCGTGCGGGACAATCCCGACAAGGCCGTCCAGGTCGGCGCCCCGGTCCGAAGCCGCGTCAGCGACGCCTGGATCGTGCCCGTCGTGGCTCCGTGGCGCCGTCCGGACGGAACCTTCGCCGGGGTGATCGTGCTGGCCGTGCAGTCGCGCCAGTTGGAGCAGGTGTGGCGGGTGGAGGATGCGGGCGACAGCCGCTCCATCGGCCTGCTCCGCCGGGACGGCATCCTGCTGCTGCGCAACCCCTATGTCGAGGGCGCGACCGGCCAGCGACTGAGCGGCATGCGGCTGTTCAGCGAGGCCCTGGCGTCGGCTGACAGCGGCACGATCGAGGAAATCAGCCCGCTCGACGGGAAGCATCGCCTGATCGGCTTCCGCCGCATGGCGGCCAACCCCGATCTCGTCATCGTCGCCAGCGAAGCGGTCGACGAGGTGGCGGCTGCGTGGTGGAGAACGCTTTGGATCGTCGTCGTCGGCTGGATCGTGGCCTCGACGATGCTGGCGCTGCTGGGGCTCAGCCTGCGGCGGGAGTGGCGGCGGCGGCGGGACAGCGAAGCGGGGCTGGCTGCGGCCAACGCCGTGCTCGAGGGCGAGATCGCCGATCGTCGGCGGGCCGAGGAGGCGGCGGTCGCCGCCCGGACGCGGCTGACGGATGCGATCGCGGTCTTCCCCGGCAGCTTCCGCCTCTTCGATGCCGACGAACGGCTGGTCCTGGCCAACGGGGTGGAGTGGCTGGAGAATGCGCCCGGTCCTTTGCCGCTCAGCGTGGGCATGACCATCACGGACATGGTCACGCGTGCGGCCGACCTCGGCCTGGACACCGCCGCCGCCGGGCGACGCGAGGCGTGGATCGAGGAACGCTTGGCGCAATTCCGCCTGGGCCGGACGGACGCCGAGCTCCATTGGGCCGACGGTCGCTGGTTCCACCTGCTGGAGCGTAGGACGTCGGACGGCGGCTGGGTCAGCATCCGCCTCGACATCACCGCCCAGAAGCTGGCCGAGGAGCAGCTTCGCCAGGCCCAGAAGATGGATGCGATCGGCCAGTTGACCGGCGGGATCGCGCACGACTTCAACAACATGCTGACGGTCATCATCGGCAATTCGGAGCTGCTGGCCGAACGTGCCGATGCCGCGCCGGAGGTCCGTGCCGGGCTGGACCTGGTGCTGCGCGCGGCCGAGGCGGCGGCCGAGCTGACCGGTCGCCTGCTGGCCTTCGCCCGGCGCACGCCCCTTCAACCCCGGCGTGTCCAGGTCAATCCGTTCATCACCCAGGTGGAAGTGCTGCTGCGGCGGTCGCTGGGCGAGCAGTACGACATCCACCTGGCGCTGGCGCCCGGCATGTGGGACGTGCTGATCGACCCGGCCCAGCTCGAGGCCGCGATCCTCAACCTGGCCTTGAACGCGCGCGACGCGATGGCGGACGGCGGGCCGGTCACGATCGAGACCGCCAACATCGAGATCGACGAGGCCTATGCCGCGGCCAACGAGGATGCCCAGCCCGGCCAGTTCATCATGGTGGCGATCTCGGACGCCGGCGCCGGCATGCCGGCGGAGGTGGTGCGGCGCGCCTTCGAGCCGTTCTTCACGACCAAGCCGGTCGGCAAAGGCACCGGGCTTGGCCTCAGCATGGTGTACGGCTTCGTCCGCCAGTCGGGCGGGCATGTGAAGATCTACAGCGAGGAGGGGCGCGGCACGACAATCCGCCTCTATCTGCCGCGGGCCATCGACGACGTTGCCGCGTCCGATACCCTCGTCGCCGAGCAGCATCTGCCACGCGGCGAGAACCGGACGGTCCTGGTGGTCGAGGACGATGACCTGGTCCGCCGCCATGTCGAGGCCCAGCTCGATGCGCTGGGCTATCGCGTGCTGGGTGCCGAGAATGGGCCGGCGGCACTGGCCCGGCTGGAAGCCGGCGAGGCGGTCGACCTGCTGCTGACCGATGTGGTGATGCCGGGCGGCATGACCGGCCGCGAGGTGGCGACGGCGGCCCAGCGGCTGCGCCCCGGCCTGCCGGTCCTCTTCATGTCCGGCTACACGGAGAACGCGATCGTGCATGGCGGCCGGCTCGATCCCGATGCGCGCCTGCTGAGCAAGCCCTATCGCCTGCGCGACCTCGCCGCCAAGGTCCACGCCGCCTTGACCGAAGCCTAGGCGCGGGTGGCCGCAATCCTTGCGCCGGCTCGCGGCCGGCCGCTAGGTTCCGGCCGACAGCGGGGGAATCGCCACTAGCATGCTGGAAGCTCTGGTCATGGCCGGAGGCCGCGGGTCGCGCCTGGATCCGTTGACCGCATTCCTGCCCAAGCCGCTCGTGCCGGTGGCCGACCGGCCGATCCTCGAGCATGTCATCGAGATGATCGCGCGCCAGGGCGTGCGCGAGATCGCGGTGTCGGTCGGCTACCTGGCGCCGCTCGTCCAGGCCTATTTCGGCGACGGCAGCCGCTACGGCGTGCGCATCCGCTACCTGCTGGAGGACCGGCCGCTGGGCACCGCGGGGTCGCTTGGTTTGCTGGGCGGTTGGCAGCGTACGCTGTTCGTCGTCAATGCCGACATCCTCTGCGACCTCGACCTGGGTGCGATGCTGGCCCGCCACCGCGAGGCGGGGGCCGATGCCACGGTGGCGGCCGTCGAGCGCGTCCACCGGCTGCCGACCGCCGTGCTGGAGACCGACGCCGCCGGCCGCATCGTCGGCTATCGCGAGAAGCCGGAGACGACCCACCAAGTCGCGATGGGCTGCTACATGATCGAGGATGGCATGCGCGCGTACCTGCAACCGGCGGAACGGATCGACATGCCCGACCTGATGGGCCGGCTGCTCGCGGCCGGGCGCCGCGTCGTCGCCTATGCCCATCGGGGCGAATGGATCGATGTCGGCCGGCCGGAGGATCTGGCGCGCGCGCAATCCTTCCGGCTGGGCAGCGTGCCATGAAGCCGCCGGTCGACCGGCCCGTCCCGGCCGAGGGGCGCCTGGCGCTGGTGACGGGAGCGGGCGGCTTCATCGGCAGCCGCCTGGCCGAGCGCCTGGTCGCCGCCGGGTGGCAGGTCCGCGCCTTCGTCCGCTACGGCGCCGAGGGCAATGTCGGTGGCCTGAAGGCGCTGGTCGCGGCGGCGGCGGACCGGGTCCAGGTGCATCGCGGCGACATCATGGACGTGGAAAGCGTGGCGCGCGCGACCGACGGCGTCGACACGGTGTTCCACCTGGCTGCCCGGATCTCCATTCCCTATTCCTACGAGGCGCCGCGCGACACCTTCCACGTGAATGCGCTGGGCACGCTCAACGTGCTGGAGGCGGCCCAGCAGGCCGGCATCCGCCGGCTGGTCCATACCTCCACCAGCGAGGTGTTCGGCAGTGCCGTCACCCTGCCGATGGCCGAGACGCACCGCCTGAAGGGGCAGTCGCCCTATGCCGCCTCGAAGATCGCGGCCGACAAGCTGGTGGAAAGCTATGTCTGCGCCTTCGGCCTGCCGGCGGTCGTCGTGCGGCCGTTCAACACCTACGGGCCGGGCCAGTCGCCGCGCGCGGTCATCCCGGCCGTCATCCAGCAGGCGCTGGCGGGCGGGCCGGTCCGCCTCGGCACGCTGACGCCGCGGCGCGACTTCACCTTCGTCGACGATACCGTGGACGGGATGATCCGGGCGGCCCTGGCCGACGGCGTCATCGGCCGCGAGATCAACCTCGGCACCGGGCAGGACATCGCCATCGGCGAACTGGCGGAACGGATCATCGCGCTGGTCGGCCAGCCGTGCGAGATCGTGGCGGCGGCCGAGCGCATGCGGCCGGCGGCCAGCGAGGTCGACCGGCTATGCTCTGACAACCGGCTGGCCGGGCAACTGCTGGACTGGCGGCCGCGCGTGTCGCTGGAAGAGGGCCTGTCGCGCACGATCGCCTGGTGGCGCGGCGATCGCGAGCGGTTCGACTGGCGCGGCTATGCCGTCTGACGGGCTGGCGAGCCATGAAAGTCGGGCCATGAAGATCATGACGGTGCTGGGCACCCGGCCGGAGATCATCCGCCTGTCCCGCATCATTCCGCGGCTCGACCGGCATGTCGCCCACGTCCTGGTCCATACCGGGCAGAACGCCGACCCGGCCCTGTCCGACCGCTTCTTCGACGAGCTGGGCCTGCGCCAGCCCGACCATCACCTGGGCATCGTCGAGCCCGACTTCGCCCGCCAGATCGCCCGCATCCTGACCGGCACGCATGACCTGCTGCTGGCCGAGCGGCCGGACCGCGTGCTGATCCTGGGCGACACCAACTCGGCCCTGTCGGCCATCGTGGCGCGGCGCCTGGGCATCCCGGTATTCCACATGGAGGCGGGCAACCGCTGCTTCGACCCCCGCGTGCCCGAGGAGGTCAACCGCCGCATCGTCGATTCGGTCAGCGACGTGCTGATGCCCTACAGCGAGCGCAGCCGCACCAACCTGCTGCGCGAGGGCTTTGCCGTCGACCGCGTGCATGTCGTGGGCAACCCGATCGGCGAGGTCCTGGCGGCCCATGCCGACCGCATCGCCCGGTCGGATGCGGCGGCCGGGCTGGGGCTGGCAGCCGGCCAGTATTTCCTGGCGACCCTGCACCGGGCCGAGAACACCGACGACGGCCAGCGCCTGGCGACCTTCGTGGCGGCCTTCGGCGCGCTCGCCGCCCGGCACGGCATGCCGCTGGTGCTGAGCACCCATCCGCGCACCGCCGACCGGCTGCGGGCGGGCGGCATCGCCGCACCCCCCGGCGTGTGCTTCCTGCCGCCCTTCGGCTTCGCGGACTTCGTCGCCCTGGCCAAGGGGGCCTGTTGCGTGCTGTCGGACAGCGGCACGGTGCAGGAGGAATGCGCCATCCTGGGCGTGCCCAACGTCACGCTGCGCGATGCCACCGAACGGCCCGAGACGGTGGAGACCGGGTCCAACCACCTGACCGGCTGCGACATGGAGGCGATCCTGCGCGCGGTCGCGATCGCCCTGGACGGCCGGCCGCGCTGGCAGGTGCCGCCCGAGTACCGGGTGCCCGCCGTCAGCGACACGGTGCTGCGGATCGTCACCGGGCGCCTGCCGCCCGGCGTCGCGGCGGCGGGCTGAGGGCCGGTCGGTGCGGGTGTTGATCCTGGGGGCGACCGGCATGCTGGGCCACATGCTGGCCCGGGTACTGGCGGGCGACTTCGATACCGTGGCGGCCTTCCGCGGCGATGCCGGCCGCTGGCCGCGGGCGATCGCCGGGGTCGCGATCGAGCCCGGCTGCGATGTCGAGGATGCCGCCGGCCTTGCCCGCCTGCTCGACCGGGTGCGGCCCGATGCGGTCCTCAACGCGGCCGGCGTCGTGAAGCAGCGGCTGGGCGCGGCGGATACCGAGCGCGCGGTCGCGATCAACGCCCTGCTGCCGCACCGGCTGGCCCGGCTTTGCGCCGAGCGCCGGGTCCGCCTGGTGCAGTACGGCACCGACTGCGTCTTCGACGGCACGGCCGGCGGGGTGCGCGGCCCCGGCGGCTATCGCGAATCCGATCCCGCCGCCCCCGCCGATCTCTATGGCCGCAGCAAGCTGCTGGGCGAGCCGGCGCTGCCCGGCTGCCTGGTCCTGCGCACCTCGATCGTCGGGCGCGAACTGGATGGGCGGCATGGCCTTGTCGAGTGGTTCCTGGCACAGGGTGCCGGTCCGGTGGGTGGCTTCACGCGGGCCTTCTTCACCGGCCTCTCGACCCTGGAACTGGCCCGACTGACCGCCCGCCTGTTGCAGCAGCACCCGGCTATGGATGGCCTCTGGCACGTCGCGGCGGGCGCCATCGCCAAGCACGACCTGCTGCGGCTGCTGGCCGCGGCCTTCGCGCGGCCGACCGCGGTGCAGCCGGACGACGCCTTCTTCTGCGACCGGCGGCTGGACGGCAGCGGCTTCGCCGCCGCCACCGGCTGGGCCGCCCCGGACTGGCCGGAGATGGTGGCGGCAATGGCGGCCGACGCCGCCGCCAGCGGCCTATATCCCGCGGCCGGCGGTGCGGCGTGACGCCATCTTCCGGGCCACCTGTGCTGCTCCTCGACGGCACGGAGTCGGCGGCCGGGCGCGGCCTGCTGGTCCTTTCGGCGCTCTACTGGTGCACGAACTGGCTGCCGCGCGTGCGCATCCGGGTGTGCGACGTCGCCCGCGAGGACGTGGCCCTGGCCTGGAACGCCTTCCATTTCGACACTCGGCTGAAGGTGGACATGCGGGTTGCCGCCACGGCGGCCGACCCCGCCCGCCCGCTCTTCGCGGGGGCCGCCCTCTATGGCGCGATCGCCAGCGGCGGGGCCCGGCACCTGCGCCTGGCAGAGGCGGCCCAGGCTGGCGTGCCCGCCCTGGTCGCGATCCAGTTCCCGGAAGGCGACTGGTCGACGGCCGAGGCCGTTCGCCTGGAAAACGCCGCCTTCGATGCCCGGCGGTTCGCGGACGAATTGCGGTCGGCCCTGGCGCCGGTGCTGGATCGGCCGCAATGACATCTGTCGCGCCAGCCACGCCGCCCGCCGGGAACAAGGCCATGCCCTGTGTGCTGGTGGTGGCGATGGCCGACAGCATCCATACCGCGCGCTGGGTGCGCCTGGCGCTGGGCCAGGGCATGCGCATCGTGCTGCTGCCGGTGACCGGGGGCGCCCTCGTGCCAGAACTGGCCGACGCCCGGCCGATCCGCGACACCCGGGACCTGGACGGCCTGTCCGACCGGCAGCCCGGCCTGTTCGTCGTCGACGCCCTGGATCGGGAAGCCGTCGCCGCGTTCGATCGCGGGATCGGCTACCGACCATGGCGGCCGAGCTGGCTGCCGCCGTCGGTCCCAATTCTGCGCGCCGGCCAGCTTGCGGCGGCGATCGAGCGCCTGGCGCCCGATGTCGTCCATTCGATGGAGATCCAGCTCGCCGGCTATGCCTGCCTGGCCGTCCGCCAGGCGCTGGGGCCGGCGATGCCACCCTGGATGCTGTCCAACTGGGGCAGCGACGTCTACCTCTATCGCAAGATCGGGAGCCACCGGTCGCGGCTGGAGGCCCTGGTCGGACTGGTCGACGTCTATGTCGCCGAATGCGCCCGCGACATTGCGATCTTCCGGGCCACGGGCTTCCGCGGGCGGGTCGTTCCGCCGATCCCGGCGTCGGGCGGCATGGACCTGGATGGCTTTCCCGAGCCGGCCGAACTGGGCCTGCCGTCCGGCCGCGGCGAGATCGTGGTCAAGGGCTATCATGGCTGGGCCGGCCGCGGGCTGCATGTGCTGGCCGCCATCCACCTGGCGGCGGATGCCCTGCGGCGCTACGCGATCCGCATCACCCTGGCCTCGCCGGAGGTCCGGGCGATGGCGGCGGTCATGGCCGGACGGGACCGGCTGGACATCGTCTGCGAAAGCCGGATCGACAGCCATCGGCTGGCGCTGCTGCGTCTGGCCCGCGCCCGCATCGTCGTCGGCAGCGGCATTTCCGACGGCATCACCACGACCTTGCTGGAAGCCATGACGACCGGCGTGTTTCCGATACTGGCGACGACGTCCTGTGCCGACGAATGGATCGAGGACGGCCGCACCGGCCTCCTGGCCTCGCCCCACGACACCGCTGCCCTGGCCGCCGCCCTGACGCGCGCGGCCGGCGACGACGCGCTGGTCGACCAGGCCGCCATCGCCAATCGCGCGACGGTGGCGCAGCGCTGGAACGCGCGGACGAACGCCCCCGTCATCGCCGCCAACTATCGTCGGGCGATGGCCGTCCGAGACAGGGTCGGGAGCCCGCGATGACCGACGATGCCCTCGCCGACCGGGAGTTGATCGGCCGGCTGTTCCTGCCCGCCGGCAACCCGGCCCGCCTGCGCCATTATCTCGAACAGGGCTGGCGCGAGGGGCGCAACCCGAACCCGTGGTTCATCGGCCGCTACTACGCCGCCGTCAGCGGGGTGGCGGATGTCTGTCCACTGGTCCATTTCGTCCGCCGGGGGGCCGCCATCGGCCTGTCGCCGCATCCCTGGTTCGATGGCGCCTGGTACGCCCGCCGCTACCTCGACCAGCCGAAGCCCGGCGCCTTGGCGCTGGTGCATTTCCTGGCCGAGGGCGCCCGCGCCGGGCATGTGCCGCACCCGGCCCTGGACGAACCCGCGGTCGCCGCCCGGCTGGCAGCGGCCGACCCGTCCGCCCGCGAGGCATTGATCCGCACCATCATCGCCGAGCGCGAGGCCGACCTGGGCCCGGCCCAGGCGCTCGTCGACAGCCGCTGGTACCTGGCGGCCTATCCGGATGTGGCGCGGGCCGGGGTCGACCCGCGCCTGCACTACCTGCGCTCGGGCTGGCGCGAGCGCCGCGACCCCAATCCGTGGTTCTCGACCAGCTACTATCTGGCGCGCCAGCCGGCGGTCGCCATCGAGGGCATCTGTCCCGTCCTCCATTTCGTGCTGCGCGGCGCCGCGGCCGGGGCGGAGCCGAGCCGTGGATTCCGGAGCGCGTGGTACGCCAGGCGGTATCTGGATGGCGCGCCGGCCGCGACCGCGCTGGCGCATTTCCTGCGCCAGGGGCTCGATGCCGGCCTGGCGCCGCACCCGCTGCTGGATCGGCCGGAAACGGCCTTGCGCATACAGGCCGCCCCGCCCGCCATCCGTTCGCGCCTGATGCTCGACATGCTGGATGGCGAGGACCTTGACGGCGATGACCTGCTCCTGGCCCTGATCGACGGCGACTGGTATCGGGGGCGCTATCCGGAACTGGGGCCGCGCGTCGACCCTGCCGGGCATTATCTGGACAGCGGCTGGAAGGAGGGTCGGGACCCCAATCCCTGGTTCTCGACCAGCCGGTACATCGCGTCGGCCCCGGTCCTGGCCAGCGGCAATCGCTGCCCGCTGGTGGATTTCGTCGAGGAGGGGGCGGCGGCCGGCCGCGACCCCTGCGCGGCATTCGACATCGCCTGGTACAGCCGCCGCCACCTCGGCTGGTCCGAACCACGGCCGGAGGCACTGCGCCATTTCCTGCGGGTCGGGCTGGCGACCGGGCTGGCCCCGCACCCGGCGCTGGATGGGCCGGGGGCGGCCGCGCACCTGCAATCTCTCCCGGCCGAGAGCCGCTCGGCCATGATGCGCGACTTGGTCGACCTCGTGCTGCGCCTCGGCCTTGGGGGGAAGGGGCCCGCGGACGCGGATGGCGCACGGCTGTGGGGCTGGCTCGGCCGGCTCGTCGCCCCCGGGGCCGGCGCCGTGCTCCTGGTCGGGCCGCCGGCGGCCGACGGGCTGCGACTGGCCCGGGCCGCGGGACATGCCCTGCCGATGGGCGAGGTCGCCATCGAAGCCGCCGTTCGCAGCGACGGGGACATCCTGGTTGCCACTGGCGACGACACCCCGCCGATGGTGCTGGCGGCCGCGCGGGATGTCGGGATGCTGCGCGCCCTCGTCCAGGCTACCCGCTGCACGCGCGGCGCCCTGCTGGGCCGGTGGCCGGGCGACGCCGCCCTGGCCCGGGCATTGCGCCAGGCGGGCCTTGCCGTCACGGTCCCCGACCGCGCATGACGACCGAGCCTGAGAACGCCATGGCCGCGGCGCCGCTGGTCTCGATCGTCATTCCCGTCTTCAACGGTGCCAACTACCTGGCGGAGGCGATCGAGAGCGCGCTTGGGCAGACCTATCGGGATATCGAGGTGCTGGTCGTCGACGATGGGTCGACCGATCAGGGCGCCACCCGGCGGGTCGCAGCCGCCTTCGGCTCGCGCATCCGCTACCTGGCCAAGCCCAATGGCGGGGTCGGCAGCGCGCTCAATTTCGGCATCGCCGCCATGCGGGGCGAACTCTTCAGCTGGCTCAGCCACGACGACCTCTACCGCCCGCGCAAGGTGGAGCGCCAGGTGGCGGCATGGCGCAGCGCCGGCCGGCGCGCGGTCGTCGTCGGCGACGTGGAGACGATGGACGCGGAGGGGACGACCGTCGGCTACCGGTCGCTGGCCGGGACCAATCTCGCCGCGCGGCCGCTCGACGCCATCATGCGTCGCGACCTGAACGGCTGCGCCATGCTGATCCCGCGGGCGGTGTTCGACGAGGTCGGCCTGTTCGACCCCGGCCTGCCGACGACGCAGGACTACGACCTGTGGCTGCGCATGGCCCACCGGGTGCCGTTCGTGCATGTGGCCGCCCCCGATGTCCGCCAGCGCCTGCACCCCGAGCAGGGGTCGCACCACCCGGCCCACCGGCGCGAGGCCGAGCGGCTTTTCGTCCATGCCTTCAGCCACCTGCCGCCGGCGCGGATGGCGGCCTACGAAGGCAGCGAGGTCGGTTTCCTGCTGCGCCATCGCGACGACATGGCGCCCTATCCCGGCGTGGTCGATCATATCGACCGCCGCCTGGCGGACCTCCGGGACCAGGCGGACCTGGCCTGCGTGCTGATGGCACCGGACGGGATGGCCCCGCCGGCCGCCGCGGCGGCGGCGGTGCAAGGCTGGAACCCCCGGCCGCGGCAGGTGCTGCATGGCGGCTTCGGTGCCGCGGCGGTGCGGCGGGCGGTGGAAGACACGACGGCGGAATGGCTCCTCTTCGTGCGCGCCGACCGCCTGCCGGCAGCCGATCGGGTGCGTGCCGCACTGGTGCTGCAGGCGCGCCGGGATGCGGACATGGTCCTGCTGGCTGAGCCGGCCGGCGACGGCATCCCCGTCGCCGATTTCCTGCTGCGCCGGGGGGCGGCCCTGGCACTGCGCATCGCCCTGGTCGACGCGGCAACGCTGGACCGCGCCTGCCTCGATGCACTGGCGCTGGTGGCGACGCTGCCGGGACAGGACCCCCCGGAGACCGTCCCGGGGCGCGCTGACATCCGCGATGCCGCGGCCGGGCAGTCGCTGTCGGCGCCGCACGGGGCGGATGCCGATGCCGCCGTCGTGCGCGCGCTCGCCGATGCCGGCGGCCCCGAGCTGCCGCGTATCCTGTTCCTGGCGCATGATTTCGGCGGCGGCACGCTGGTGCATCTGCAACGCCTGGGCGCGCTGCTGCGCGGCCGCGCCGTGCCGGTCTTCGCCTTCGGCTCGGCGGCGGGCGAGATTCGCCTGTCGCTGTCGGCGGCGGAGGGGCGCCACGGCGTCGTCTTCCGTCTGTCGCACCACTATCGGCGGCTGGTCGACACCCTGCGCCGGGCCGGTTTCGTGCGGGTCGATGTCTTCCACGTCATGGGGTTCGAGGAGCACGCGGCGCAACTGGTCGCCGACCTGGGCCTGCCCTACGACGTGACGCTCGTCGACTACGACCATTTCGCCACGCCGCCCCATCTGGGGGACGCCGATGGCCGCTTCCGCGGCGAGGGGTTGGTCGATGCCCGCGAGCCCACCCTGATCCGGGCGTCGCCGCGCCCGATCGTGACGACGGCCGGGCGGGTGGTGGCGATCTCGCGCGACATGGCCCACCGCGTCGCCCGCATCGCCCCGGGGCTGCCCTTGGTCTGCGCCGCCCACTGGGCGCGCCCCGCGCCGGAAAGCCATCGGGTGATGCCGGTCGGGCTGCGGCCGGGCGAGCCGCTGCGCGTGCTGCTGGTCGGCACGATCGGCCCGATCAAGGGCAGCCAGGTGGTGGCCGAGGCCGCGCGGATCGTGCGCACGCGCCGGCTGCCGATCCGTTTCCATGTGGCCGGCGCGCTCGGCCCCTTGCCGGCGCTGCCGGACGACGTCCTGACGATCCATCCCGCCGCCGACCATGGCCGGCTGCCCGACCTGTTCGGCCATATCGGCGCCCATGTCGGCTGGCATCCGGCCCAGGTGCCGGAGACCTGGTCCTATTCCCTGACCGACATGATGGAGGCCGGCCTGCCCATCGTGGCCAGCGCGCTGGGCGCCTTGAGCGAGCGCTGCGCCGGCCGGCCGTTCACCTGGCTGCTGCCATGGGACGGCACGGCCGAGGCATGGGTCGAGTTCTTCCTGCGCCTGCACGCGACCCGGCTGGCCGAGCCGCCGCGCTGGGCCCCGGTCGAACACCTGCCGCCGGCGGTGGCGTTCTATCCCGACGCCTACCTGGCGCCGGCCGAAGCGGCATTGCGGGAGCGGGGATGATGGGGGAATTCGCCGGCAAGCGCGTGCTGCTGCTGGGGGGCACGGGGTCGCTCGGCCGGGTGCTGACCCGCCGCCTGCTGTCGGGCGACATCGGCCTGCCGGAGCGCATCGTCATCCTGTCGCGCGACGAGGCCAAGCAGCATGAGATGCGGGTCGCCTATGCCGGCCTGCCCCGGCCGACCGACGAGATCATTTACGCCAACTTCCAGCGCATGCTGCAATTCCGTATCGGCGACATTCGGCACCAGGACAGCGTCGCCCGCGCGCTGGACGGCATCGACATCGTCGTCAATGCCGCGGCGATGAAGCAGGTGCCGACCTGCGAATACTTTCCCCACGAGGCGACGATGACCAATGTCGTCGGCCCGCAAAACCTGATGACGGCGGTGGCCCAGGCGCCCCGCCCGCCGGAGGCGGTGATCGGCGTGTCGACCGACAAGGCGGTCGAGCCGGTCAACGTCATGGGCATGACCAAGGCGTTGCAGGAGCGCCTGATGATCGCAGCCCAGCTCGCCCTGCCGCAGACCCGGGTCCTGCTGGTGCGCTACGGCAACGTGCTGGCCTCGCGCGGGTCGGTGGTGCCGCTGTTCCTCCAGCAGGTGCGCGCCGGCGGGCCGCTGACTATCACCGACCCGGCCATGACGCGGTTCCTGCTGTCGCTCGACGCGGCGGTGGACGCGATCGCCCTGGCGCTGCGCCATGCCGGCCGGGGCGATATCCTGGTGCCGCGGGTGGCGTCGGCGGCCATGGTCGACGTTGCCCGCGCGCTGATCGGCGACCGCCCCATCGCCATGGTCACGACCGGGATAAGGCCGGGCGAGAAGCTGCACGAGGTGCTGATCTCGGCCGAGGAATCGCGCCGCGCCGTCGACCATGGCGGGTTCCACCTGATCCGGCCGATGCTGCCCGAACTGGCCCTGCCGCCGTCGGCCGATGCGCCCGGCCGGGAATACAGCTCGGCCACCGATCCGATGTCGGCGACGGAGGTCGCAGCCATGCTGGCCGCGCACGGCCTGACGGCATCGGCGGCGGCGGACGGCGAACTGTTGCGCTGACCGGCTTCAGTCGTAGCGCAGGTCGGTCGCCTTGCCCCGGAACACCCAGTAGCTGAGCGCCGAATAGCCCAGGATCACCGGCAGCACGAAGAGCGTGCCCCACAGGATGATCATCAGGCTTTCGGGTGCAGCCGCGGCGGCCACGATGGTCAGCCGGTCCGGCACGATGAAGGGGTAGAAGGAATAGGCGAGCCCGGCGAAGGCCAGCACGAAGATGCCGGCCGCGCCCGCGAAGGGGACCCAGCCGAAGCGGTCGCGGCTATCGGGCAGGTGGCCCAGCACCAGCCAGACGGTGCCCAGCAGGACGGCCGCCATGGCCGGCAATGGCGCCAGCAGCAGGATCTCCGGCATCGAGAACCAGCGCGCGAAGATCCGCGGCGAGACCAGCGGCGTCGCGGCCGAGATGGCAAGGAACCCGACCGTGGTCAGCACCAGAGCCAGCCGGGCGAGTGCGACTGCCCGGCGTTGCAGTTCGCCGTCGGTCTTGATGATCAGCCAGCCGGCGCCGACGAAGGCATAGCCGGCCGCGACGCAGACCGCCGTCACGGCCGCGAAGGCCAGCGTGGCCGGGCTGTGTTCCAGCCCCATGACGTAGAGGCCCAGCATGAAGCCCTGGCTCAACGCCGTCAGCAGCGAGCCCGCGAAGAAGGCGCGGTCCCAGGCTGGCTTCCAGCCGGCTTCGGCCTTGGCGCGGAACTCGAAGGCGACGCCGCGCAGCACGATGCCCACCAGCATGACCGCGACCGGCAGGTAGAGCGCGCCCAGGATGGCGCCATGGGCGACCGGGAAGGCGACCAGCAGCAGGCCGACCGCCAGCACCAGCCAGGTCTCGTTGGCGTCCCAGAACGGCCCGATCGAGGCGATCATGCGGTCCTTCTGGGCCTCGTCGGCGGCCGGGAACAGGATGCCGACGCCGAGGTCGTAGCCGTCGAGCACGACATAGATCAGGATCGACAGGCCCATCAGCCCGGCGAAGACCAGCGGCAGCCACTGGGCGGGGTCGTGGAACTGGGCGGGATCGTGGAACATGGCGGCTACTCCGCAGGCGCGAAGGCGGTGGGATGGGGGGCGGGGCCGGTCTCGATCTCCTTCGGCTTGGCACCCTTGCGCGCCAGCAGGAAGAGCGTGGCCACATAGGCCAGCAGCAGCACCGCATAGACGACGAGGTAGACCGCCAGCGTGAAGGCGACCATCGGCCCCGACACGGTCGCGACCGGGGATACCGCGTCGGCCGTGCGCAGCACGCCGGTGGCGAGCCAGGGCTGGCGGCCGATCTCGGTCACGTACCAGCCGGCCAGCGTCGCCGCCCAGCCCGAGAAGGTCATCGCCACCAGCATGCGGGCCAGCCAGCGCGGCACCTGGCCCCGCCGCCACAGCAGCAGCGCGCCCAGCCAGGACACCGCCAGCATCAGCAGGCCCAGGCCGACCATGACGCGGAAGGCGAAGAAGACCGGCGCCACCGGCGGGTGCCGGCCGGCATAGTCGTCCAGGCCCGGCACGACGCCGTCCGCGCGATGGGTCAGGATCAGGCTGGCGCCGGACGGAATGCCGATCTCGAACCGGTTGGCGCGCGCGGCCTCGTCCGGCCAGGCGAACAGCAGCAGCGGGCGGTTCGGCCCGGTCTGCCAGTTGCCCTCCATCGCCGCCACCTTCTGCGGCTGGTGCTCCAGCGTGTTGATGCCGTGCAGGTCGCCCGCGAAGATCTGCACCGGGATCAGGATCGCGGCCAGGACGACGCCGGTGCGCAAGGCCGCCAGCACGGCCGGCTCGCGGTCGTCCCGCAGCCAGCGATAGGCCGAGATGCCGGCCACCAGGAAGGCCGCCGTCAAGCCCGAGGCCAGCAGCATGTGGGCCAGGCGGTACGGGAAGGACGGGTTGAAGATGATCGCCAGCCAGTCGGTGGCATGGGCGACGCCGTCGCGCATCTCGAACCCGGCCGGCGTCTGCATCCAGGAATTGAGCGCCAGGATCCAGAAGGCCGACAGCGTGGTGGCCAGGGTCACCAGCAGCGTGGCGGCCGTATGCACGCCGGCCGGCACCCGGCGAAAGCCGAACAGCATGATGCCGAGGAACACCGCCTCCAGGAAGAAGGCCGTCAGCACCTCGTAGGCCAGCAGCGGACCGGCGATGTTGCCCACGCGCTCCATGTAGCCC
This sequence comes from Stella humosa, assembly GCF_006738645.1. GTDB lineage: Bacteria > Pseudomonadota > Alphaproteobacteria > ATCC43930 > Allostellaceae > Allostella > Allostella humosa. Next base: position 182,703 of record NZ_AP019700.1, read on the forward strand.
GGCCAGTTGGTGCCGAACTGGAAGCTCATGGTGATGCCGGACACGACCCCCAGCGCGAAGGTGAGGGCGAAGACCTTCACCCAGAAATGGTAGGCGTCCATCCATTTCAGGTCGCGGGTGCGGTTGAAGCGCAGCTTGAAGAAGACCAGCACCCAGCCGAGCGCGATGGTGATGGTGGGGAAGAGGATGTGAAACGAGATGTTGGCGGCGAACTGGATGCGCGCCAGGATCAGCGGGTCCATGGCTCTAGGCCTCCGTCTCTTTGCCGTCGGCGCCGCCCGGGCGGGCGTCCCTGCGGCGGCCGAAGGGCAGCACGCGGTCCTTGAATTCCAGCGCCTTCTGGACCCTGGCACCCAGCGTCAGCAGCGACACCAGGCGCTCGGTCTCCAGCCGGCGGACGTCGTCGTACCAGCGGGTCAGCAGTTCGATCAGGTGCAGCGTCTCGGCCATGCGCGCCTGGGCGTGGCGCTCCTCCGCGCTGGTCGGCTGCAGCATCAGGGCATCGCGCAGCATCGTCAGCGTCGGGTCGATCTCGCGCTTCTTGCGCTCCTCGACCAGCGTGCGGACGATCTCCCACAGGTCGTCGGGCGTGGAGAAATAGTCGCGGCGGTCGTTCGGCAGGTGGCGCAGGCGGACGAGGTTCCAGGCCTGCAACTCCTTCAGCCCCATGCTGACGTTGGAGCGCGAGACTCCCAGACGCTCGACGATCTGGTCGGCATTCAGCGGCGTGGGCGACAGGTACAGCACGGCGTACATCTGGCCGACGGTGCGGCTGATGCCCCAGCGGCTGCCCATCTCGCCGAAATGCAGCACGAAGGTCTGGACCAGGGGTGGCAGGTTCATGGCGCCCGCTCGATGTTCTGAAGTTTCAGTTATTACTGAAAATACGGAATTGGCTGCGTGGCGCTAGTGCGACACGTTGCCCTGGTCGCGCCGGGATGGACGGGTTTTGTGGAAAAGTCGTGGAACTCCTTGTGCCTCCGGCATTAATTTGTCCGGTCAGCAGGGCGAGGAGCAGTTCGATGATGCCGGCGAGGATTGAGGGCAAGGCGGTCTGGAAAGGGCCGGAGGTCGACTACCGGGCCGAGATGATGCACCGCTTCAGCGATGCCGAGGTGGCCGAGATCGACGCCGCGCTGAAGGCCTGCGGCGAGCGCGACATTCCCGACATCACGGCCGACACCTTCGTCCTGCCGACCATGGGGCCGACCATGCGGCGCCTGCGCGGCGAGCTGCTGGACGGGCGCGGCGTGGTGCTGATGCGCGGCTTCCCGCGCGAGCGCTATTCCGCCGACGACATGGCGCGGATCTATGTCGGGCTGGGCGCGCAGTTCGGCCAGCCGGTATCCCAGTCCTGGCAGGGCCAGCTCCTGGGCAGCGTCATCGACATCTCGGACGTGGTCGAGAAGGTGCGCGGCTACAATGCCGGCGGCGGCCAGAACTTCCATATCGACGGCTCGGCCTGCGATATCGTGGCGCTGATGTGCCTGCGCAGCGCCAAGGCCGGCGGCGCCAGCCGCATCGTCAGCGTGGCCGCCCTGCACAACGCCATGCTCGACAGCCGCCCGGACCTGCTGGAGACGCTCTATCGCGGCTACTACCACCGCAACCACGAGATGGACGCGCTGCACTCGCTGATGCCGGTGCAAAGCGACCATCGCCTGCCCTTCCTCAGCCAGCGCGACGGCCGCGTCACCTGCCTGGCGTCGGGCTGCATCCGCTATGCCGTGCAGTATGGCGGCGTGACGATGTCGCCGCTCGAGGTCGAGGCCTATGACGAATGGCAGCGGCTGGCGCGCTCCGAGGAGTTCTTCCTCGACATGAACTTCGAGGAAGGGGACATCCAGTTCCTCAACAATCGCAGCATCATGCATGCGCGGACCGACTACGAGGATCATGACCCGGTGGCCCGGCGTCGCCACATGCTGCGCCTGTGGCTGCGGGTCCCCGAATGGCCCGCGCGCGAGCCCAACCAGATCTGGATGAACGAGATCGACTGCCGGCACTGGCAGGACAAGAACCGCACGCCCTTCATGGAACTGCCGTCGCGTTACCTGGCGGAGCTGACCGCGACCCAGGAGCAGCGCCAGCGCGACCGCACCGTGCTGAAGCCGGACGTGCCGTCGGGCAAGTATCCCAGCGCGCGGGGCTGGCAGGAAGCACGCGAGGCGGCCAAGGTCGACGCATAGGCCGGCCGGCCGAATCTCCGTCCTACGTCGTCGTTTCGGCCCGGCGCTTGCCGTCCGGGCCGAATTGATGATTGTTATGGGTCGAAGGATGCCTGCGGGGACACTTGGCAGGTTTCCCGCCATCACGGTCTGATATAAGAATTCCCGCCACCCTCTCGTCCGGCGCTCCAAATGATCGCCGGGCGAAGGCTCTCGACAAAAAGCCTACGACTTTGGTTCAGGGAAGGCGGGTCCCGGTGTGTGCTCGAATTCCGACCTACGAGAACAAGCAGCAAAAGCCAACAATCGGATAGGGACATGGACTTCGCCATAACCCGCAGGATCGAGATCGACGCCGGCCATCGCATCGCCAGCCACGGCTCGAAATGCCGGCATCTGCATGGTCATCGCTACGTGGTCGAGGCGACGTGCCGGGCCGCGTCGGGCGAACTCGTGCGCGAGGGCGAGCAGTCCGGCATGGTGCTGGACTTCGGATTCCTGAAGGACGAGATGGTGCGCATCGTCGACGGCCCCTGCGACCATGGGCTGATCGTGGCGATCGACGATAATGCGTTGCTGGGCCTGTTCGCGCCGGCCGCCGCCGATGGCGAGGCGTGGGTCGCCGATGCCACGCGCGAGGTCGCGGCCGTCGGCTATGCCGAGCGCACCGGCGCTGCCCTCGGGCAAAAGCTCTATCTCGTGCCGTTCCCGCCGACCGCGGAATGCCTGGCGCGGCACTGGTTCGAGCGGCTGTCGCCGGCGATCGCCGCGCGCAGCACCGGCCGGGCCGAGCTGGTCGGCGTCACGGTGTGGGAGACGCCGAACTGCCGCGCCGATTTCGGCCTCGCCAACATGATCCAGCCGCCGCGCCTGGCGTCGGAGCAGGAGCGCAGCTACTAGGCCGCCTGGCCGGCGGCCCAGCCGCTCGACCAGGCCCACTGGAAATTGTAACCGCCCAGCCACCCGGTCACATCGACGGCCTCGCCGATGAAGAAGAGGCCGGGGACGGCCTTGGCCTCCATCGTCTTCGACGACAGGCCGGCGGTGGCCACGCCGCCCAGCGTCACCTCCGCCTTGGCATAGCCCTCCGATCCGCTGGGCGTCAGCCGCCAGGCCTGCAACCGCTCCGCCAGCCGCCGCAGTTCACGGTCGCCGGCCTCGCCGATCGGGCGTGCCGGCAGGTAGCGGTCGGCCAGTTGCGTCGCCAACCGCTGCGGCAGCACCTCGGCCAGGATCGTCCGCCCCTCGGCCCGCGGTCGCGTGCGCTTGCGGTCCAGCAGGAAGGCTGCCGCGTCGATGTCCGGCAGCAGGTCGATGGTGATCGCCTGGCCCGGCCGCCAATAGGACGATATCTGCAGGATGGCCGGCCCCGACAGGCCGCGATGGGTGAAGAGCAGCGCCTCGCGGAAGCGCCCGGCGCCGCAGCGGGCGACCACGGCCGGGATGGATACCCCGCTCAGTGCCTGCATCGCCGCCAGTTCCTCGTCGGCGAAGGTGAGCGGCACCAAGCCCGGCCGGGTCTCGCTGAGGGCCAAGCCGAATCGCCGGGCGACGGTGTGGGCCAGGCCGGTCGCCCCCATCTTCGGGATCGACAGGCCGCCGGTCGCCAGCACGACCGAATCGGCCGTGAAGCTGCCCCGGTCGGTCTCCACCCGGAAGCGGTCGTCCCGCTCCACGGCGCCGATCCGGTGGGCCAGGCGCAGCTCGACGCCGGCCGCGCCGCATTCCGCCAGCAGCATGGCCACGATCGCCCGCGCCGACCCGTCGCAGAAGAGCTGGCCCAGCGTCTTCTCGTGGTGGGCGATGCCGTGGCGATCGACCATGGCGATGAAGTCATGCTGGGTGTAGCGCGACAGCGCCGACTTGCAGAAATGCGGGTTGTCGGACAGGAAGCGGTCGGGCGCGCTGTCACGGTTGGTGAAGTTGCAGCGCCCGCCGCCGGAAATCAGGATCTTCTTGCCCGGCGCCTCGGCATGGTCGAGCAGCAGCACCCGCCGGCCGCGGCGGCCGGCGCTGATGGCGCACATCAGCCCGGCCGCGCCGGCCCCCAGGATCACCAGGTCGAAGGCCGGCGCTGCGTCCCCGCTCATGCCGGGCCGCGGCGTTCGCGAAGGATGGTCTAGCCCGCGACGATGTAGGGCTTGGCGTCGACGTCGTAGGCGGGATAGCCCAGCGTCGTGCGCAGCTCCGGCCCCGGCAGGGCGCCGGCCGCGGCCGATTCGCCCGCGTTCAGCGCGGCCAGGCCGGCCTTCATGCCGGCGATCGCCGGCGACAGCATGCCGGTCGGGAAGGTGCCGATCTTGAAGCCGAGCGCGGTCGCCTGGGCGATCGTCGGCGTCGCTCGCGGTGCCCCCGGCGACAGGACGGCAAAGGACGGGCGCCCCGCCGCGGCGGCCACGGCGCGGCGGATCTCGTCGTCGTTCTCGGGCGAATCGAGGAACAGGATGTCGGCCCCTTCCTCGACATACATCTCGATGCGGGCGACGGCCTCGTCGATGCCCTGGGTCGGGCGGCAGTCGGTGCGGGCAAGCACCAGGATGCCCGACTCCTTGGCCGCCTCGATCGCCGCGCGGATCTTCATCCGCGCCTCCTCGCGCGGCAGGCAGGGCTTGCCGGCCGATGTCAGCGCGCGCGGCGTGATCTTGTCCTCGATCAGCACGGCGGCGGCCCCTGCGCGGCCATAGGCGCGCACGGTGCGCTGCACGTTCATGGCATTGCCATAGCCATGGTCGCCGTCGGCCAGCACCAGCGTGCCGGGGGCGGCGCCATGCACCATGTTGAAGGAATCGAACATCTCGCCGAACGAGACGAGGTCGAGGTCCGGTCCGCCGAGCCGGCTGGCGGCCACGCAGGACCCCGACAGGAAGGCGGTCTGGAAGCCGGCGCCGGCGGCCAGCTTGGCGCTCAGCCCGTCCCACACGGCCGGCATGACGACGAAGGCGGGCTCGGCCAGCAGGGCACGCAGACGATCGGGGGGTGTCATGTCGCCATCCTTGGGGGTTCCATATGCGCCGGCGACGATAGGCGCGGCCGGCCGGGCCGACAAGCCGGATGCCGGCCTATCGGGGGACGGTGCCGTCAGGTGGCGGGCAGCAGCACGCCGCGGCCGGCGGCATCGGCGGCGGGGGTGGTCCACAGGTCGCCGCTGTCCAGGTCGTACCACCAGCCCTGCAGCCGCAGCCGGCCTTCGGTGACGGCGTCGGCCACCCAAGGATAGCCGGCCAGGTTGGCCAGCGACTGCTGGATCGCCGCGCGCTCCACCAGGAAGGGCGCGGCCTTCAGCCGGGCTACCGGCACCGCGCGCCGGCCACCTTCGTCGGCGACATGGTGGCGGGCGGCGTCGAGCGCCATGCGCACCCAGTCGCCGATGAATTCGCCCAGCGGCGCCCCGCCGTCGGCCATGTCCAGCATGGCCTTGATGCCCCCGCAATGGGCATGGCCGAAGACCACCACATGCTCCACCTTCAGGTGGACCACGGCATATTCGATGGCCGCACCCACGCTGTTCGGTCCGCCGCCCGGCCGGTATGGCGGCACCAGGTTGGCGACGTTGCGGACGACGAAGAGCTCGCCCGGCCCCGCACCCGATAGCAGCGTCGGGTCGACCCGCGAGTCCGAGCAGGCGATCATCATGACGGCCGGCGCCTGGCCTTCGTCGACCAGCAGGCGCATGCGCGCGGGCTCGGCCTCGTAGAAGCGGGCCTTGAACTGGCGGATGCCGGCGATCATGGCCGCGATGGAGCAGGGCCGATCGGCCGGATGGTCGTGATGGTCGGTCAGGGGCGGTGCTCCCGGCGCGGGGCTGGATGGGGTCGCGAGACGATATCGGCGCGGGCGTGGCTGCTCAAGGTCGGTCGACTTGCGCAATAATAAGTGCAGCGACTATGAAACTAATATAAAGAGGATGATATTATACAAAGACCGGTAGCGATCGCGGCCGGCCGGGCTCTTGGAGCCTCAACCCGTTTGGCAAACACGAAGTCTCATGATGCCCATCGCCACCGGCACGCCGCTCGACATCCTGCGGACCTATCGCGCGGCGATGGTCACCACGGTGTCCGACAATGACCAGATGGTGCTGTCGCAGGACGCGCTCGATGCCGACACGCTGCCCGAGACCGACTGGGCCCGGCAGTATTTCTGGGTGACGGAAGAGGCCCTGCGCTGCATCGCCAAGGCGATGGTCCTGGGCGAGAAGACGACGTTCCGCCGCATCCTCGACCTGCCCTGCGGCCATGGCCGGGTGCTGCGCGGCCTGCGCGCGGCCTTTCCCGCGGCCGAGATCACCGCCTGCGATATCGACCGCGACGGCGTCGATTTCTGCGCCCGCACCTTCGGCGCCAGACCCGTCTATGGCGATGCCGATCCGGACCGCATCGACCTCGGCGATGCCCGCTTCGACCTCATTTACTGCGGGTCGCTGCTGACCCACCTCGACCAGGACCTGTTCCGGCGCTTCCTGCGGATGATGTCGCGGCATCTGGCGCGCGACGGGCTGCTGGTCTTCACCACCCACGGCCGCTGGTGCATCACCTTTCACCGCACCGTGCTGCCCTTCACCGACCCTGTCGCCTGGCAGGCGATCGAGGCGGGCTATCGCGACTGCGGCTTCGGCTATCGCGACTATGCGGCGACGCCGGGCTACGGCGTGTCGCTCACCAGCATCGGCTGGGTGCAGCAGGCGATCGACGCCGACCCCTCGCTGACGACCATCGGCATCGCCGAGAAGGGGCTCGGCAACTACCAGGACGTCTTCGTCTGCCAGAAATGGCCGATCGACGACATCTACGGGCCTATGCATCCGAAGACCCGCCCCGCGATCTATCGCGGCCGGACCGAGGTCGACGGCCCGCCCGCCGTGGAGCGCGGTCCCCGCCGCTCCGGTGGCTTCGCCCCCGAACTGCATGCGGGCCCGGATGCGCCCGCGCCCGCCGCAATGCCCCCGGCCGCGCCCGACAGGCCGCTGCGGGGGTGGCTGCGGCGCCTCTTGGGTGGCGCGTAGCTGCAATTGCCAAGAAGGTTATCCTTGGCGATGCGGGTTGTTGGACGTCGACCACCGAGTGCGGGGCGGGCCGGTAGCATTCGACAGCAACCGACTGGTAGGGCCCTCTCGGGTGGGCCGTCGGCGTAACTTTCCAGGTGTGCCTGTCACTCCTCCGGCAGGAACGTCAGCAACTGAACGCGAAGCTGGGGGATCTCTTCGGTCGCCGTCTTCCATAGGATGCGGCGGTCGATGTCGAAATAGGCGTGGACCAAACGGTTGCGCATTGCCACGACGGCCGGCCATGGCACGCCCGGACAAGCGGCCCGCGATTCCGCGGACACCCGCGATGCCGCCTCGCCGATGATCTCGATCGCCCGCACCAGAGCGAACAATAGCATCTGGTCCCGGTCGAGCTCCGTCGCCTGCCGGCCATCGACGAAGCGCAGGGCGGCATCGGCCGCCTCGACCATGTGGCGAATCCGGATCGCGTCGTCAGGCTGCATACTGGACCTGTGCCGCTGCAATGACCTCGCTACGGAAATGGCGGCTCAGGTCATCGGCCGTGCGCAGGTCGACCGTGCGACCTTCAACCAACGACGAAAGCTCTTCGGCGATTGCAGCCAGCGCCAGCAGGCCGGGTTCCCGCCCCGACTCGAACTCGACGAGGAGGTCGACGTCACTGTCGGGCCGCTGCGTGCCCTTCGCCGTCGACCCGAACAGCGACAGCCGGCGGATGTGCCGGCGGCGGCAGAGCGCGGCTAGCGCCTCCCGATCACTAAAGAGGTCGGTCACCATTGCTTCATGTTAAGCGAAATCTATGGCGGAGGGAGCGGGATTCGAACCCGCGATACGGTCTCCCGTATACACACTTTCCAGGCGTGCGCCTTCAACCGCTCGGCCACCCCTCCGGAGGGGCGGTTTCTACCCTGTGCGGGGGCCGGGTGCAACGATTCCGCCATGGTCGAGCGGGCACAAAAAAAGCGGCGACCCCGTGGGGGGCCGCCGCCTCTTCTCGTCGGATCGCCGGGCGACAGGGCCCAGGCGATCCTCGATCACTTCACTTCGCAGACGCCCTGGCCGCGCGCGGTGACGGTCGCGGCGTTGTTGGTCACGTCGACCACGCACTGGCGCATGCCGGCCGGGGCCATGATCCAGATGCGGCAGGTGCGCGCCTCGGAGCAGGCCGCGCCCGAGATGTCCATGTAGGACTGGGCGCCCAGCGTGTACTGCTTCTGGAAAGCCTGATTGGACGGATAGAAGATCTGGACGGTGCCGGGAGCACCCGTGGCGTTCACAACGACGACCGCGTTGGCGGCCATCGGCAGGGCGACGGCCGCGGCGAGGGCGGCGGCGAAAATCGGAGCCTTCATGGTCTCTCAAACCTCCTAATTGGTCCCTGCTTCGCCTTGCCCGGGCACGCGGCACGCCGGAAAAGCGCGCCGGTCGTGCGCCGCCACCCTTCCCCAGGACGAAGCGCCAATTGTTTCTTTAGTCCAAAACGCACCAGCGGTAAAGTTCGCTCGTCGCCTCCGCGGCTGGGGCCGACTTCCATTTCATGGGGTTGGGCGGTGATCCTGGGACGTATTCTCGGCTGGTTGCTGGTCGCCGCTGCCATTGTCGTGCTCGGGCGCGACCTGATGGACTTCTGGTATCGCGGTGCCTGGAACTTCATCGCCGCCGGCGATCTGTGGACCCAACTGCACCAGGAAAGCCTGCTAATGCTGCAACCGACGGCGCAGCGACCCATCCTGCCGTTTTATCCCGAGGCCTGGACGGCGGCCGTGGCGCCGGCGCTTCGCCAGCCGGCCGCCGCCTTGCTGGGTGCCGTCGGCCTGCTCCTCGTCCTGCTCTTTCGCCGCCGCCGCCCCCGGCGCGGCGCCTTCCGCTGAAGCGGCAGCCGCAATACGGCCGCTGCCGTGGCGTTTCAGCCACAGTGGCGTAATGGCAACAGCCGTCAGTTGTCGCCCATCTTGAGGGCGGCCAGGAAGGCGGACTGCGGGATTTCCACCTCGCCGAACTGGCGCATGCGCTTCTTGCCTTCCTTCTGCTTGTCCAGGAGCTTGCGCTTGCGGCTGATGTCGCCGCCATAGCACTTGGCGGTCACGTCCTTGCGCAAGGCCGACACCGTTTCGCGGGCGATCACCTTGCCGCCGATCGCCGCCTGGATGGCGATCTTGAAGAGCTGGCGCGGGATCAGTTCCTTCAGCCGCTCGCAGAGTGCCCGCCCGCGCGCCTCGGCTTGGCCGCGATGGACGATGATCGACAACGCATCGACCGGCTCGGCATTCACCAGGATGCTCATCTTCACCAGCTCGCCCAGCTCGTAGCCGTCGATCTGGTAGTCGAAGCTGGCATAGCCCCGGCTGACCGACTTCAGCCGGTCGTAGAAGTCGAACACCACCTCGTTCAGCGGCAGGCGATAGACCAGCATCGCCCGCTGGCCGGCATAGGTCAGCTCCTGCTGGATGCCGCGGCGGTCCTGGCACAGCTTCAGGATGGTGCCGAGATACTCGTCCGGCACGAAGATCGTGGCCTTGATCCACGGCTCCTCGATCTCCTTGATCCGCATCACGTCCGGCATGTCGGCCGGGTTGTGCAGCTCCTTCAGCTCGCCGTTGGTCAGGTGGACGCGGTAGACGACCGACGGCGCCGTGGTGATCAGGTCGAGGTCGAATTCCCGCTCCAGCCGCTCCTGGATGATCTCCAGGTGCAGGAGGCCGAGGAAGCCGCAGCGGAAGCCGAAGCCCAGTGCCGCCGACGTCTCCGCCTCGAAATGGAAGCTGGCGTCGTTCAGGCGCAGCTTCGACAGGCTCTCGCGCAGGCGCTCATAGTCGGCCGCGTCGATCGGGAAGAGCCCGCAGAAGACGACCGGCACGCTGGGCTTGAAGCCGGGCAGGGGCTCGGCTGCCGGCCGGCGCTCCTCGGTGATGGTGTCGCCGACATTGGTGTCGGCCACGGCCTTCACGTTGGCGATGATGAAGCCGATCTCGCCCGGGCCCAACTGCGGCACGTTCTGCGGCTTGGGCGTGAAGACGCCGACCCGCTCCACCTGGTGGGTGGCGCCCGTCGCCATCATGCGGATCTTGACGCCGTGCTTCAGCACCCCGTCCTTCACCCGCACCAGCGTGACGACGCCCAGATAGGGGTCGTACCAGCTATCGACCAGCAGGGCCTTCAGCGGCGCGTCGGCGTCGCCCGTGGGCGGCGGCAGGCGATGGACGAGGGCCTCCAGCACGTCGCCGATGCCGAGCCCGGTCTTGGCCGAGATCGGTACCGCGTCCGAGGCGTCGAGCCCGATCACGTCCTCGATCTGCTGCTTCACGCGGTCGACCTCGGCCGCGGGCAGGTCGATCTTGTTGAGGACGGGGACGATCTCGTGATGGGCGTCGATCGCCTGGTAGACGTTGGCCAGCGTCTGCGCCTCGACCCCTTGCGTGGCGTCGACCACCAGCAGCGAGCCCTCGCAGGCCGCCAGCGAGCGCGACACCTCATAGGCGAAGTCGACATGGCCGGGCGTGTCCATCAGGTTCAACTGATAGGTCTCGCCGTCCTTGGCGATATAGGTCAGGCGCACCGTCTGCGCTTTGATGGTGATGCCGCGCTCGCGTTCGATATCCATCGAATCGAGGATCTGCTCGCGCATCTCCCGCGCTTCCAGCGCGCCGCACATTTGGATCAGCCGGTCGGCCAGGGTGGACTTCCCATGGTCGATGTGGGCGATGATCGAGAAATTCCGGATGTGGCGTAGGTCGGTCATTTGGCCGGAACATAGGGGGGGCATTCCGGCCGCGCAACAGCCGCGGGTGCCGCGGCGCGCGGCCAGATGCCTGCGACGCGCGGCTAGACGCCTGCGGCGGGAGGATCGACCGGGATGGGCGGCTCCGCCGGGCGCGGCGGGAAGGTCAGCCACAGGCGCCGGCTCGTGCCGTCGCAGCCGGGGATCGTCAGCGCGTCCAGCTTGGTCCAGTCGCAGACATGGACGATGCCGAGCCGATCGTGCGGCGGCAGCGGGTCGCACAGCAGGCCTGCATCCGGGTCCCAGGCCGGCACGGCCATGTGGCACAGCCAGTTGCAGCGCGTCGGCAGCGGCGTGAAGGCCAGCCCGTCGACATGGACGACGCCATTCAGCGCGAACTGCTCCAGCAGGAAGATGGCCGGCGAGCCGACCTTCTGGCGGCGATACCAGTTCTGCAGGATCCGGCTCCAGCGCGCCCAGTGGGGGGCGTCGGCCCGCAGGGCCAGCACACCGGTATTGATCGTGGGCCGGCACATCATGCGCTGGGCGATGGCCGCGCCGACGAGGCCTTCGTACCAGCCATGCAGCCGGTCCCAGTAGGGCCGGCCCTGCCGCAGCTCGGCATAGGACCGGTCGAACTCCATCACGGCGGCCAGGGTGCCGCCCTCGGCGGTGCGGAACAGCAGCTCCACGGCGTCGGGCGTCTGCACCCAGGTGTCGGCATCGAGCCACAGGATCGTGTCGAAGCCGGGGAACAGCGTCGGCAGCAGCGGGCGCGACGTCATCACCTTGATGCCGGGGCGGGCCGCCTCGATCTCGCGGGCGAGCGGGAAATCGAAGCCCCAGATGGCGTCGACGACGATGGCGCCCGCGGCTGCCAGCCATTGCCGCTGGGCCGGCAGCAGCCCCGCATCCAGCACGCCGAAGGCCGTGCCGGCGGTCAGCCCGTGGGCCTGCAGCGACCGCAGCAGGCCGCGCAGGAGGGGGAAGTAGCGCGCATCCGCGCCCGAGACGATGATCCGGCGCGGGCCGGCCGGGGCCGGCGCGGCGCTCGTCGTCACCGGCGCGGCCGCCGGCTCAGGCGGCGAGGTTGCGGGCGAGCGCGCCGGCCAGCCGGCGCGAGAAGGCGTTGGGATCGGCCGGCGGCTCGCCCTCCAGGATGCGGGCCTGGTCGAGCAGCAGGTGGGCGACCTCGCCCAGCTCCTCCGACGTGCCGGGTTCGGCCGCCCGCAGGGCCAGGCCCTGGATCAGCGGATGGGTCGGGTTAATCTCGAGGATGCGGGGCGACGCCTGGTCGAGCTGGCGGGCCGCGCGCAGCATGCGTTCCAGGTGCATGTCCATGTCGCCGTCGTCGGCGACGAGGCAGACGGGGCTGTCGGTCAGGCGCTCGGACGCGCGCACGTCCTTGACCGCGTCGCCCAGCGCCACCTTGAACAGGCTCAGCAGGCCGTCGATCGGCCGGTCTCCCTTGGGCTCGGGCTTTTCCGCCCCCTCGGGCGCCTCGATCTTCGCCAGGTCGGCGCCGCCCCGGGTGACGGAGCGGAAGGGCTTGCCGTCATGGCGGCCGACCGCGCCCGTCCAAAACTCGTCGATTGGGTCGGTCAGCAGCAGCACCTCCACGCCCTTGGCGCGGAAGCCCTCGATCTGTGGGCTGCGGGCAAGCTGGCCGGCATCGTCGCCATGGATGGTGTAGATCGCCTCCTGCCCCGGCCGCATGCGGCCCGCATATTCGGCCAGCGACACCAGCCCATCGCCCGCCGTCGAGCGGAAGCGCGCCAGCCCCAGCAGGGCGTCGCGATGCTCGGCATCCTCGTATAGGCCCTCCTTCACGACGGCGCCGAAATTGCCCCAGAAGGTGGCGTATTCCTCGGGCGCGTCGGTCGCCTTGCGTGCCAGCTCGCCCAGGATGCGCTTCACCAGCCCCTGCCGGATGCGGCGCAGCACCGGGTTGGTCTGCAGCATCTCGCGGCTGATGTTGAGCGGCAGGTCCTCGCTGTCGACCATGCCGCGCACGAAGCGCAGCCAGGACGGCAGCAGCTCGGCGCACGAATCGGTGACGAACACGCGCCGGACATAGAGCTTCACCTGCACTTGGCGCTCAGGGTGGAACAGGTCGAACGGCCGGGTCGAGGGCACGAACAGCAGGCTGGAATATTCCAGCATGCCCTCGGCCCGGCCGTGGATGGTCAGCCAGGGGTCGTCGAAGGCCCGCCCGACATGGTGGTAGAATTCCTTGTACTGCTCGGCCGTCACCTCGGCCTTGGGCCGGGTCCATAGCGCCGACGCGGCGTTGATCTGCTCTTCCTTGCCGCCGTCGACCAGGCGGATCGGCAGGGCGATATGGTCGGAATGGGTGCGCACGATCTCGCGGATGCGGGCCGGCTCCAGATACTCGGCCGCGTCTTCCTTGATATGCAGGGTGATGACCGTGCCGCGCTCCGGCGCGTCCGCGCTCTCGGCGATGGTGAAGCGGCCCTTGCCGTCCGACGACCAGGACCAGCCGCCGGCCTCGCCCGCCTTGCGCGAGCGCACCTCTACCCGGTCGGCCACCATGAAGGCGGAATAGAAGCCGACGCCGAACTGGCCGATCAGGCTGGTGCCGCCACCTTCCGCCTGCTTTTCCATCTGCGACAGGAAGGCGGCCGTGCCCGAGCGCGCGATGGTGCCGAGATTCTCCACCAGCTCGTCGCGATTCATGCCGATGCCGGTATCGGCGATGGTCAGCGTGCGCGCGGCCTTGTCCGGCGTGATCGTCACGGCATAGGGCGTGTCGCCGGCCAGCGTCGGGTCGGTCAGCGCCAGGTAGCGCAACTTGTCGCAGGCATCCGACGCGTTCGACACCAGCTCGCGCAGGAAGACGTCGCGGTTGGAATAGAGGGAGTGGGCGACGATCTCGAGCAGGCGGCTGGTTTCCGCCTGAAAAGAAAGCTGTTCCTCGCTCATGCGTACGGCCGTCCGCTGGTTCTGGTGACCCGGGCCGCGATATGGGCCGCACCGGGCGGCGGCGCAAGGGCGATCTCGCCCGGCGGCCCTCCGTCGACCCTGCCCCTTGTCATCGGGCACCTGACGGGCGACCTTTGCTTCCATGCTGCCCCGCGCGCATTCCCGCGTCGTCGCCGTCCTAGGGCCGACCAATACGGGCAAGACGCATCTCGCGATCGAGCGCATGCTGGGGCATGCGACGGGCATGATCGGCTTTCCGCTGCGCCTGCTCGCGCGCGAGAACTACGACCGCATCGTCCGCCTGCGGGGGGCGGCCGCCGTCGCCCTGGTGACGGGCGAGGAAAAGATCATCCCCGCCAACCCGCGCTACTTCGTCTGCACCGTCGAATCGATGCCGCTCGACCGGATGGTCGATTTCCTGGCGATCGACGAGGTGCAGCTGGCGGCCGACCCGGAGCGCGGCCACATCTTCACCGCCCGCCTGCTCCACGCCCGTGGCCAGTCCGAGACGATGCTGCTGGGCTCGGACACCATGCGGGCGATCGTGCGCCGCCTGGTGCCGGAGGCGGAGTTCGTCGAGCGTCCCCGCTTCTCCACCCTTTCCTATGTCGGCGAGCGCAAGGTGACGCGGCTGCCGCCGCGCTCGGCCGTCGTCGCCTTCTCGGTTTCCGACGTTTTCGAGATCGCCGAGTTGGTGCGCCGGCAGCGCGGTGGCACCGCCGTCGTGCTGGGCGCGCTCAGCCCGCGGGCGCGCAACGCCCAGGTCGGCATGTACCAGGCGGGCGAGGTCGACTACCTGGTGGCGACGGACGCCATCGGCATGGGCCTCAACATGGATGTCGACCATGTCGCCTTCGCGCGCCTGGCCAAGTTCGACGGCCGGGCGCCGCGCCGGCTGACCGCGGCCGAGATCGGCCAGATCGCCGGCCGCGCCGGCCGCCACATGAGCGACGGCACGTTCGGCACCACCGCCGACATCGGCCCGATGGAGCCCGAAATTGTCGAGGCGGTGGAGAACCACCGCTTCGACCCGGTCAACGGCGTCTTCTGGCGCAATTCCCGCCTCGACATGCGCTCGCTCGACCGGCTGGTCGCCAGTCTGGACCAGCGCCCGCCGTCGGGCCTGCTGGTCCGCGCCCGCGAGGCCGACGACGAGCGCGTGCTGGCCGCCCTGCGCCGCATGCCCGACATCGTTCAGCGTGCCCGCACGCCCGACGGCGTCCGCCGCCTGTGGGAGGTGTGCCAGGTGCCGGACTTCCGCAAGACGATGAGCGACACCCACACCCGCCTGCTGGCGCAGATCTATCGCCACCTGTCGGGCGGCAGCGGGCGCCTGCCGGAGGCGTGGGTGGCGGGCCACCTGGCGCGCATGGACCGCAGCGACGGCGACATCGACACGCTGGTGGCGCGCATCGCCCATGTCCGCACCTGGACCTACATCACCCATCGCGGCGACTGGATCGGCGATGCCGCCCACTGGCAGGACCGGGCGCGCACGATCGAGGACAAGCTGTCGGATGCCCTGCACGACCGGCTGACCCAGCGCTTCGTCGACCGCCGGGCGGCGATGCTGGTGCGCCGGCTGGCGACCGACGACGACCTGCTGGCGGCCGTCGCGCGCGACGGCACGGTCATGGTCGAGGGCCACCCGGTCGGCCGCATCGACGGATTCGGCTTCCGCCCGGACGCGCTGGGCGAGGAGGAGGCGCGCCCGCTGCTGGCGGCCGCCCGCCGCGTGCTGCCGGCCGACATCGCGCTGCGCGTCCGCCGGGCTGCGGCCGATCCCGACGACGCCTTCCGCCTGGCCCCCGATGGCACGATCGCCTGGGAAGGGGCGCCGATCGCGCGCCTGGCCGCCGGCGCCACGTTCCTCGCCCCCGCCGTGCTGGTCCATGACAGCGAGTTCCTGACCGCGCCCCTGCGCGAGGCGCTGCGCCGGCGGCTGGCGGCCCGCGTCGAGGCCGAGGTGGCGGCGACCCTGGCGCCGCTGTTCCGGCTGGAGCGGCTGGCGCTGGACGGGCCCGGCCGGGGCCTGGCCTTCCAACTGGCCGAGGCGCAGGGCTGCCTGCACCGGGCTGGCGCCGAGCCGCAACTGGCGGCCCTGTCGCCGGCCGACCGGGCGGTCCTGACGCGGGCCGGGGTGCGCTTCGGGGCGGAATGGGTCTATCTGGCGCCGCTGCTGCGGCCGGCCGCGGTCGCGCTGCGCGCCATCCTGTGGATGGCGGCGGCAGAGGAGCCGGGGGCGGCCCCCATCCCCCATCCGGGCCGCCTGGGCGTGCCCGGTGAAGCGGGCGTTTCGCCCGACTTCTATCGGGCCATCGGCTATCCGCTGCTGGGCCCGCGGGCGCTGCGGGTCGACCGGCTGGAGGCGCTGTCGGCCGCCGCCCGCCGCCTGGCCCGTGGCGGCCCCTTCGCCGCCACGCCCGAGATAGCCAGCCTGGCGGATGCGCGGCTGGCCGACCTGCCGGGCATGTTGGTGGCGCTCGGCTATCGCATGATCGTCGAGGGCACGGCGACAACCTTCGTGCCGGTTTCCCGTCGCCGCGGCGGCCGGCCGGCCCTGCCGCCGCAGCCTCCCCCGGAGCCGGATGGCCTGTTCGCGGCGCTTGGGGCCTTGCGCATCGTGGGCCGGGCCTGACGATGGTGGACGAGGCCGGGGAGGCGGGGCGGCTCGACCGCTGGCTCTTCTTCGCGCGCCTGTGCAAGAGCCGGTCGCTGGCCGCGCGCCTGTGCGAGGAGGGGTTCGTCGCGGTCGACGGCGCGGTCGCGCGCCGGCCGGCGCGCACGATCCGGGCCGGCAACCTGGTGGCGGTGACCATCGGCCGGTCGCAGCGGCGGGTGCGGGTGCTGGCGCTGGGCACGCGCCGCGGGCCGGCGCCCGAGGCCCAGGGATTGTACGAGGATCTCGGCACCGTGCCGGTGCCGGACGATTGGGGCTGAAGGCCCCGGAGGGGGGAAGCATGGGAACGCTTGCGGGGAAGATCGCCTGGATCACCGGCGCCGGGTCGGGGATCGGCCTGGCCGGGGCGCACGCGCTGGCCGAGGCAGGGGCCACGGTCGTGCTGTCGGGCCGGCGCGCCGGCCCGCTGGACGAGGCGGTGGCGGCCATCGCGGCGGCCGGCGGCCGGGCCGAGACGCTGGCGCTCGACGTCACCAATGCGGACGCGGTGCAGGCGGCGGCCGCCGGCATCGCCGACCGCCACGGCCGGGTCGACATCCTGGTCAACAATGCCGGCAGCAACGCGCCCAACCGCTACTGGAAGAACATGACGCCGGCCGACTGGAACTTCGTCGTCGGCGTCAACCTGAACGGGCCGCTCTACTGCACCCAGGCGGTCCTGCCGGGCATGCGCGCAAGGCGCGACGGGCTCGTCATCAACATCGCGTCCTGGGCCGGCAAGTTCGACACGCTGCTGACCGGGCCCGCCTACAACGCGACCAAGCACGGCCTCGTCTCGATGACCATGTCGCTCAACATCGAGGAATGCGTGAACGGCATCCGCGGCACCGTCATCTGCCCGGGCGAGGTGGCGACGCCGATCATGCAGAAGCGCCCGGTGCCGCCCAGCGCCGAGGAGATGGCGCGGATGCTGAAGCCCGAGGATCTGGGCCGGACCATCCGCTTCGTGGCCGAGATGCCGCCGCACGCCTGCGTCCATGAAATCCTGATGGCGCCGACCTGGAACCGCATGTGGCTGGGCGGCGACGACCTGCCGAAGCGCTAAGGCGTGGCCGAAGCGCTAAGCGGGGCCGAAGCGTTGAGCCGGACTATCGCCTGACCATAGATTAAGTATCGGAAAGCCCGAATTCGTGCGGGGTTGAAGCCGTTCGGGGGCGCGTGTTAGCAACCGGCCAAAGGCGCGCGCCCCCACTCTTCCTGCACAGACCGGGCCTTTTGCCCCGCGCCGTTCCGGAGACCATCTGAAAATGACCTACGTCGTCACCGAAGCCTGCATCCGGTGCAAGTACATGGACTGCGTCGAGGTGTGCCCGGTCGACTGCTTCTATGAAGGCGAGAACATGCTCGTCATTCACCCCGACGAATGCATCGACTGCGGGGTGTGCGAGCCGGAATGCCCGGCCGAGGCGATCATCCCCGACAGCGACGGCCAGGCCGAGAAGTGGCTCCAGCTCAACAGAGACTATTCGACCCAGTGGCCGAACATCACGCGCAAGTTCGATGCCCCCGAAGATGCCGATTCCTTCAAGGGCGTTCCCGACAAGTTCACCCAGTTCTTCAGCCAGGAACCGGGCAAACGCTGAGCGCGCGGCGGGGGCGCCGGATTCGCCCCTATATTTCGTGACGATTTTCTGATATTGTCCCTCCGGGTTCTAGGGGCGGTCATTGGGCCGCGCCGGCTCGTCTGCGTAGCACGGGTGACCGGACTACCGGAGGGTGCAATGGGGTCAGCGGCTTCCTGAGGGTCGCCCGCGGGCCTCGTTCTGCGTCTTCCGGCCAGGACGGTGCGTGCCACCGGACCCGCCGTCGCGCCCGAAGCGGCCGCCTGATCTTTGTCAGGTCCGAAGGCAAGATGAAGAAATCCGCCCAGAGTTCCGAGACGCCGGCGATGCAGCCCCCGCCTGCAGCCCGGGCCGAGCCGCAGCGCGGCGGCAGTGTGATCGCAGCATCCAGGCCAAAGGCCAGAGCCGCAGCGGCGGCCGAAACTCCGAGGAAGGTCGCAGCCGTGGCGAAGAAGAGCGAAGTCGTGGCGACGGTCAAGTCGCCCGCCAAGGCCGCGCCCGCCAAGGTGCCATCGGCCAAGACGGCCAAGACCGCCCCCATGGAAGCGGGTGCCGCCGGCGAAGATCCGGCAGCGGCCGCAGCCAAGGCAAAGCCGGCGCCCGCCCCGGCCAGGAAGGCGGCGCCGCCCAAGTCGGCGGCAAACCCCGACATACCGGCTGCCGCGGCCGGGACGCCAGCCAAGTCCCCGCCGCCGGCCAAGCCCGCAGCGGAATCGAAGAGTGGAATGACGGCAAAGGTGGACGCGAAATTGAAAGCAGCATCCAAGACGGATACCAAGCCGGCAGCGGAGACCAAGCCCGCCACCACGGACGAGGCCAAGGGCCGGCCGACGGTGTCCTCGCCCCCGGCGCTGAAGATCGTCGAGAACGTCGTGGCGGCAGCCCCCAAGGCGCCCGTCATGCCGCCGCTGCTGAAGCCGGTGCCCAAGCCGCTGCCCCTGAAGGTCGTCGACGGTTCGGCCGAGGGGCCGGGCTTCGAGGTCGAGGACCATGTCGTCTATCCGACCCACGGCGTCGGCAAGATCACGGCGATCGAGACGCAGGAGATCGCCGGCCACATCCTCAAGGTCTTCGTCGTCCAGTTCGAGAAGGACCGGATGACGCTGCGGGTGCCGGTGGGCAAGGTGCGGGCGGCCGGCCTGCGCCGCCTCAGCACGCGCAAGGAGATGGACGCGGCCCTGGCCAAGCTGCGCGGCCGCTCGCGCGTCAAGCGTACCATGTGGAGCCGCCGGGCCCAGGAATACGAGGCCAAGATCAATTCGGGCGACCCGGCCTCGATCGCCGAGGTCGTGCGCGACCTGCACCGTAATGCCGGCCAGCCGGACCAGTCCTACAGCGAGCGGCAGATCTACCAGGCCGCCCTGGACCGGCTTGCGCGGGAATTGGCCGCGGTCGAGCGCATCGACGAGGAAGCGGCGACCCAGCGCCTGGAAAAGATGCTCCAAGCCGCCGCTTGACACGGCGCCGCCCGGCGGCCGAAGGGTGGCCGGGCTGGCGACGAGTAGGACGGAGGACGGGTTGCCCATGCGGGACGGATCGAGCATCGCGACGCTGCGGGCCACCCGGCGCGTCTGGGCCATCGGTGCGATCCATGGCGAGGCCGAGCGGCTGGAGCGGCTGCACGACCAGATCTGGTCGCGCCTGGCGGCCGGCGACCGGATCGTCTATCTCGGCAACCATCTGGGCCGCGGCCCCGGCGTCCGCCGGACTGTCGACGAGATGATCCGCTTCCGCCGCGAGGTGATCGCCCGGCCGGATTTCTTCGCCGCCGACATCGTCCATCTGCGCGGCGCGCAGGAGGAGATGTGGCAGAAGCTGCTGCAGATCCAGTTCGCGCTGAACCCGCGCGAGGTGCTGGGCTGGATGCTGCGCCAGGGGGCGGCTGCTACCATCGAGGCCTATGGCAGCCACGAGGAACAGGCGCTGGCCGCCGCGCGCGACGGCGTGCGGTCGCTGATGCGCTGGACGGCGGCACTGCGCGCCCAGATCCAGGCGGCCGAAGGGCATTCGGCGCTGGCCACCAGCCTGAAGCACGCCGCCGTCACCGACGACGGCAACCTGCTCTTCGTCAGCGCCGACGTGGCACCCGACCGGCCGCTGCACGCCCAGGGCGACGTGCTGTGGTGGGGCACGGGGGCCGGCATCGATTCGCTGGACGATTCCTTCGCCGGCTGCCGTCTGGTCGTGGCCGGCTACGACCGCCGCGGGCGCGGCGTGCGCATCGGCAGCCACGCCGCCATCCTCGATGGCGGCGCCGGGCAGGGCGGCACCATCTGTGCCGCCTGCTTCACCACCACGGGCGAACTCGTCCACCGGCTTGACGTCTGACAGCTCGACGTCTGACGGCTCGAGGTCTGACACCGGCCACGCCGGTGCCCCCGAAAGCTGGTATCAGCCCTCGACCGGGCGGCAGACGGCGCGGACCATGCGGCTGACCGCGGCCTCGCCGCGCTCGGCGTCGGTGCGGAGCTGGCGGTCGTAGCGGATCACCCACACGCCGCGCTCATCCTCGACCGCGACCGCCTTGCCGCCCTTCAGCAGCGCCGGCATGGCCTTCTCGCCCTGGATCGTGGCCAGCGCCTCGACGGCGGCCTTGGCATTGGCCTGGCAGGCCGTCATGGAGGCGTGCTCGGTCAGTGCCGGGGCGAACATCGGGTCGCCGGCGGCGGTGAAGAGGGAGAGGACGAGTAGCACCTTCACGGCCATGGTCGGCTCCAGCCTGGGTTGATCGCGTCGCGGTCGATGGCTGGCAGTCGTGCGACGCGACCGAAAGGTTCAAGCCGCGATGGCGACCGTGGCGTCAGGCGGGGCTGTGGGCCAGGCCCGGGCCGCCGGTGATCGGCTTGCCCGCTGCCTTGTCGCCCTTCTCGGCGGCGCCCTTGTCCGATGCCACCTTCTCCGGAACGGCCTTGTCGGCCGCCGGCTGATCGGCCGCGGCCTTCTCGGGCGCCTTCTCCGCCCCTGCCTTCTCCGCCGTTCCCTTGTCGCCGTCGGCTTCCGGCGCCTTCTCCGGCGGCTTGGGCTGGCGGATCAGCTTCACGTCCGGGCCAGGCAGCTCGACATTGACCTCCAGGAAGGAGATGTCCTTGCCGCGCTCCAGCTTCACCATCACCTTTTCCTGGTCGATCACCAGGTACTTGGCGACGACCTCCAGGATCTCGCGCTGCAGCGCCGGCAGGAACTCCGCCCGATCGCCGCGGTCGGCGCGCTCGTGCGACAGCAGGATCTGCAGCCGCTCCTTGGCGACGGATGCCGCGGCCGGGGCGGCGGCGACCGGGGGCGGCGGCGGTGCCGGGCGCCGGGACCGGAAAAGATCGAAGAGACGCATCAGGCGGCACCTCCGAACAGGCGGGCGAAGAACCCGCGCGGCCGCGGCGCGGCCGGGAAGCGATGCTCGAGCTGCTCGCCCAGCAGGCGCGACACGGCGTCGGCATAGGCCTTGCCGGCGGCACTCTCGGTGTCGAGGATGACGGGGTTGCCGGTGTTGGACGCGCGCAGCACGGCCTCATTCTCGGGAATGATGCCGAGCAGCGGGATCGACAGGATCTCGAGGATGTCCTCGACCTTCAGCATCTCGCCGCGCGCCACCCGGCCGACATCGTAGCGGGTCAGCAGCAGGTGCTGCTTCACCGGCTCCTCGTCCTTCTCGGCGCGCAGCGTCTTGCTGCCGAGCAGGCCCAGGATGCGGTCGCTGTCGCGCACGCTCGACACTTCCGGGTTGGTGACGATGATCGCCTCGTCGGCGCAGTACATGGCGAGCTGCGCGCCCTTCTCGATGCCGGCCGGGCTGTCGCAGATGATGTAGTCGAACTGCTCGCGCAACTGGTCGATGACGCTGACGACGCCTTCCTTGGTGAGGGCATCCTTGTCGCGCGTCTGCGAGGCGGCCAGGACGTAGAGATTCTCGAACCGCTTGTCGCGGATGAGCGCCTGGCTGAGCTTCGCCTCGCCGTTCACGACGTTGACGAAGTCGTACACGACCCGCCGCTCGCAACCCATGATCAGGTCGAGGTTGCGCAGGCCGACGTCGAAATCGACGACGACGGTCTTCTCGCCACGCATGGCGAGGCCGGTGCCGATGGCGGCGGTCGAGGTGGTCTTGCCCACCCCGCCCTTGCCGGACGTCATGACGATCACTTTTGCCATGGGGGAGGGTCTCCTTTCCCTTGGAGTCTATGACAGCCGATCGAAGACCAGCGCGTCGTCGACGATGCGGACGCCGACGCGCTGGCCGATGAGATCGGTCTCGATCTGGTCGGCGATACGGAAGAGGCCGGCGATCGACACCAGTTCCGGGTCGAAGCGCTGGCAGAACAGGCGGGCCTCGCGGTCGCCCGAGGCACCGGCGATCGCCTTGCCGCGCAGCGCGCCATAGACATGGACGTTGCCGTCGGCCAGCACTTCGCCGCCGGCATTGACCGTGCCCAGCACGATCAGGTCGCCGTCGCGGGCATAGACCTGCTGGCCCGACCGCACGGGCTCGGTCACGACCCGGGTCTTGCCCTTCACCACCCGCTGGATGATGGGCGCCGGCGCCGGGGCGGCGGGGGCCGGAGCGGCCGCCGCGGGCGGTGGCGGCGGTGCCACGGTGCGCGCGGCCTCTGCCGGCGGGTCGGGCAGGGCGGCGGCGTTGGTCCGGCCGGCGGGCCGGGCGCTGGGAAAGGCGGCCAGGCCCGCCCGGCGGGCGGCCTGGGTCAGGTGCGGGGTGCCGTTCTGCACGCCGACGCAGATCAGCCCGGCATCGGCGATGGCCGCGCTCAGGGCCTGGAAATCGACATTGGGCGGGGCCGGCCAGCGCGCCAGCGTCTCCAGGTCGAGGATGACCGGCGCATCGCGGTAGAAGTCGGGCGCCTGGGCCACCTTGCCGGCCAGTTGCTGGCCGAAGTCGGCGCGCGCCGGGTCGATCAGGCGCAGGACCATGACCATGGCGCTGCCGCCGCGCAGCTGGAAGGGCGCGCTCTTCAGTTCGGTAGCGGCTGGTTGATTCGTCGCTGCGGCCAAAGATGCCACCCTATCGGGCCCGGTTGCCATGGCAAATCTTACATCTTGTGGTCAAAGTCGCAAGCTCTTCCATATCTAGTGGGTCATCCGCAGTGCCGCAGCATGCTTCTATGGCTTGTCGGAAACGGCGGAAGGGGGGATCATGCGGCCATTCCCACCCCCTCGTCCATTCCCCCTTGCCGGAGCCCGCAATGCCCGACGACCAGTCCCGCACGAATTCCGAGATCGTGTCCCGTTATCGCGAGATGACGCCGAAGTCGGAAGCCCTCTTCGCCCAGGCGAAGGCGATCTTCCCCAGCGGCGTCACCCATGACGGCCGCCACCTCGACCCCTACGGCATCTATGTCGACCGTGCCGAGGGTGCGTACAAATGGGACGTCGACGGCAACAAGTACATTGATTTCTTCGGCGGCCACGGCGCCCTGCTGCTCGGTCACAACCATCCGGTCGTGATGGAAGCGGTCGGCCCGGCACTGGCCAAGGGCACCCACTTCGGCGCCAACCACGCGCTGGAAGTGCAGTGGGCGCAGGCCGTCCAGGCCCTGGTGCCGACGGCCGAGCGCGTGCGCTTCACCTCGTCCGGCACCGAAGCGACGCTGATGGGCCTGCGCCTGGCCCGCAGCTACACCGGCCGCCACAAGCTGGTGCGCTTCAAGACGCACTTCCACGGCTGGCACGACCACATGACCGGCGGCTATGCCAACCACTTCGACGGCACCTCGCCGGTCGGCGTGCTGGACGGCATCAGCGACGCCGTGGTCCTGGTCGCCCCCAATGACCGCGACGGCGTGCGCGAGGCCCTGAAGGGCGGCGACATCGCGGCCGTGATCCTGGAGCCGACCGGCTCGTCGACCGGCATGGTGCCGACCGCCCCCGGCTTCCTGGAGTTCCTGCGCGAGGAGACCGAGAAGCACGGCACCGTCCTGATCTTCGACGAGGTCGTGACCGGCTTCCGCGTCGCCCCCGGCGGGGCCCAGGCCCATTACGGCATCAAGCCCGACCTGACGTCGCTGGCCAAGATCCTGGCCGGCGGCCTGCCGGGCGGGGCCATCGTCGGCCGCAAGGACCTGTTCGACGCGCTCGACTATGCGGCGACCGCCGTCTCGGGCAAGGAGAAGATCCAGCACCCCGGCACCTACAACGCCAACCCGGTCTCGGCCGCGGCCGGGATCGCGGCCCTGGACCACATCCGCACCAGCGACGCCTGCGCCGTCGCCAACGCCATGGGCGACCTGGTGCGCGACAAGATCAACCAGGTCTTCGTCGAAGAGGGCGTGAACTGGGCCTGCTACGGCACCTTCTCCAGCTTCCACACCTTCCTCAACCCCAAGGGCCGCAAGATCGACCCGCTCGCGTTCGATGCGCTGGCGATCGACTACGAGGAACTGAAGGGCAAGCCCAAGGGCCTGTCGCATCGCATCCGCGTGGCGATGCTGGTGAACGGCGTCGACCTCAACGGCTGGCCCGGCGGCAACATCTCGTGCATGCACACGGCGGCCGACATGGAAGCGACGGCGGAAGCCTATCGCGAGACCATCCGCATGCTGCGCAAGGAAGGCGAGATCTGATCCTGCCGCCCTGTCCGGCGGCATGAACGGTCTACCAGGTCCGGCGGCGCTCGCGTCGCCGGACCTGCGCCACTTTCCCCTGCCCCTCTTCGCCTCGGTGATGGGGCTGATGGGCCTGTCCTTCGCCTGGCGGCGGGCGGCGATTGTCTTCCCCGACCTCCCGGCCGTCATCGGCGAGGCGATCCTGGCGCTGGCCGTCGTCTGGTTCCTCGTGGTGGCGGGGCTCTATGCCGCCAAGGCCGCGACGCGCTGGCCGGATGTCCTGGCCGAGGCCCGCCACCCGGCGCGGGCCAATTTCCTCACCGCCATCTCGATCGCCGTCATGCTGATCGGCACCGGCCTGCTGCCGCATGCCCCGCGCTTCGCCGAGGCGGTGTGGCTGGCGGGCGTGGCCGGCAACGTCGCCCTGGCAGTCGTGATCATCCGCCGCTGGATCCTGGAGCGGTTCGAGCCGGCCCAGGTGACGCCGGCCTGGTTCATCCCCGTCGTCGGCAACGTCGTGCCGCCCCTGGCGGGGGTGGAACTGGGCTATGTGGAGCTGTCCTGGTTCTGCTTCGCGGGCGGGCTGGGGTTCTGGCTGGTGCTGTTCCCGCTGACCATGGGCCGCCTCTTCACCGGCGATCCGCTGCCACCCGGCCTCAGCCCGATGCTGTTCATCTTCCTGGCGCCACCCTCGGTCGGTTTCCTCTCCTGGCTGGAGCTGAATGGCGGGGTGCTGGACGCGGCCGCCAATTTCCTTTTCCATCTGGCGCTGTTCATCGCCCTCTGCCTGGCGGCGATGGCGCCGCGCTTCCTGCGCGTGCCCTGGTCGCTGATCTCGCTCGCCTATACCTTTCCCCTGGCGGCCCTGGCCGCCGCTGCCCTGCGCTATCACCAGATGGCGGGCAGCCGGGTGACGCTCGTCCTGGCCGCCGGCCTCCTGATGCTGGCGTCGGCCGTGGTCGCCGCCGTCTTCGCCGGCACCGTGCGGCGCTTCGTCGCCGGTGCCTTCTTCCGACCGGAGCCCTGAAGCCGGCAAGGCCAGGCGGGCTCGCAAGCGAGGCATACGCAAACCTTGGCCGATCCCATCCTGTTCCGCCCGCTGCCCCTGCGCTCCCGCATCGCGCGCAACCGCATCGTCCTGGCGCCGATGGCGCAGTATTCCGGTATCGACGGCATGCCGCAGGACTGGCACCTGGCCAACCTCGCCACCCGCGCCGTGGGCGGCGCCGGCATCGTCTTCACCGAGGTGGCCTACGTGGCGCCCGACGCGCGCATCTCCGCCGGCTGCCTTGGCCTGTGGAACGACGCGCAGGAGGCGGCCTTCGCCGGCATCACCCGCTTCATCGCCGGGCAGGGCGCCCTTTCGGCAATCCAGGTCGGCCATGCCGGCCGCAAGGGCTCCACCACCAAGGCGTGGGAGGGCGGCAAGCCCCGGCGGCCGGCCGATGGCGGCTGGAACTTGGTCGGCCCGACCGACCAACCCTGGTCGGACGCCAGCAACATCCCCCGGGCGATGGATGCCGGCATGATCGCGGACGCGGTGGCCGCCTTCGCCGCCACGGCCGCGCGCGCGCGCCGGGCCGGGTTCGACATCTTCGAGATCCACGCCGCCCACGGCTATCTGCTGAACGAGTTCCTGTCGCCGCTGGTCAACACCCGCGACGACCAGTATGGCGGCGACCCGGTGCGCCGGTCGCGCTTCCTGATGGAGGTGATCGACGCCGTGCGCGGCGAGTGGCCGGATCACCTGCCGCTCTTCATCCGCCTGTCCTGCTCGGACTGGGTGCCGGGCGGCATCACCATCGACGACACGGTCGAACTGTGCCGGCGGATCGCCGCCCGCGGCGATGTCGACCTCATCGACTGCTCGTCGGGTGGCGTCGACCCGCGCCAGCAGATCGCCTTCTTCCCCGGCTACCAGGTGCCGTTCGCCGATGCCATCCGCAACCGGGCCGGCATCGCCACGGGGGCGGTCGGCATGATCCAGTCCCCTTTCCAGGCTGAGGAGGTGCTGGCCAACGGCCGGGCCGACCTCATCTTCCTGGGCCGCACCCTGCTGGCCGACCCGCACTGGCCGTTGCACGCCGCCCGCACGCTCGGGGCCGAGGTGCGCTGGGCCGACCAGTATCTGCGCGCCACCCGTTTCTGACCTTTCGCCGCCCGCCTCCCGGAGACGCCCGCCCCATGCCCGACACGCTGCTTTTCAGCCCGCTCACCCTGCGCTCGGTCACCACGCGCAACCGCATCGTCGTCTCGCCCATGTGCCAGTACAGCGCCACGGACGGCGTGCCGGAGGACTGGCACCTAGCCAACCTCGCCGCCCGCGCGGTGGGCGGTGCCGGCATCGTCTTCACCGAGGTGGCGCACCTGGAGGCGCGTGGCCGCATCACGCCCTGGTGCCTCGGCCTGTGGAACGACGCCCAGGAGGCACAGCTCGCCCGCATCGCCCGCTTCATCGACGGTCAGGGGGCGGTGCCGGCGATCCAGGTCGGCCATGCCGGCCGCAAGGGCTCGACGGGTAAGCCGTGGGAGGGCTCCAAGCCGCTGTCGGTGGCGGCCGGCGGGTTCGACGTGATCGGCCCGACCGACCAGCCCTGGGCCGAAGGCTACCCGGTGCCGGCCGCCATGGACGCGGGCACGATCGCCACCGTGCTGGCCGCCTTCGCCGATGCCGCCCGGCGCGCCCATCGCGCCGGCTTCAAGGTCTTCGAGATCCACGGCGCGCACGGCTACCTGATCCACGAGTTCCTGTCGCCGCTGGTCAACACCCGCACCGACGAGTATGGCGGCGACGCCGCCGGCCGGTCGCGCTTCCTGATGGCGGCGATCGATGCCGTGCGCAGCGAATGGCCGGCCGACCTGCCGCTCTTCATCCGCCTGTCCTGCACCGACTGGGTGGCGGGCGGCCTGACGATCGACGACACGGTCGACCTGTGCCGGCGGCTCGCCGCCCGCGGCGACGTCGACCTCATCGACTGTTCCTCGGGCGGCGCCGACCCGCGCCAGCAGATCGCCTTCTTCCCCGGCTACCAGGTGCCGTTTGCCGATGCCGTGCGCAACAAGGCCGGCATCGCGACCGGTGCGGTCGGCATGATCCAGTCGCCCTACCAGGCCGAGGAGGTGCTGGCCAACGGCCGGGCCGACCTCGTCTTCCTCGGCCGCACGCTGCTGGCCGACCCGCACTGGCCGCTGAAGGCCGCCCGCACCCTGGGCGCCACCGTCACCTGGCCCGACCAGTACGCCCGCGCCAGCCGGTTCTAGACGGATCACGCGCCATCCCCGCTTGACGACGGGGATGGCGGCATCGCCCAATCAGGTGCCCGCCCAATCAGGCGAACGAATCCAGGGAAGGAAACAGGCATGGACCAGGATCGCTACGACCGGGGCCTCGCGGTCCGGCGCGAGGTGCTCGGCGCCGAGCATGTCGACCGCTCGATCCAGGGGGCGGACGACTTCACCCGGCCCTTGCAGGAGTATGTGACGGAATCCGCCTGGGGGGCGATCTGGACCCGGCCCGGCCTGCCGCGGCACACCCGCTCGCTGCTGAACCTGGCCATGCTGACGGCGCTGAACCGGCCGCACGAGATCAAGCTGCACATCAACGGCGCGCTCAACAACGGCGTGACCAAGGACGAGATCATGGAGGTCTTCCTCCAGACCGCGGTCTATTGCGGCGTGCCGGCTTCGATCGACAGCTTCCGCATCGCGCGCGATGTCTTCAAGGAACGGGGTATCGATTGATGGTCGCCAACCAGGCAGAACAGGTCGGCTTCGTCGGCCTCGGCATGATGGGCGAGCCGATGGTCAAGCGCCTGCTGGGCGCGGGCCATCGCGTGGCGCTGGCCGATGCCGACCCGGCGCGGCTGGCGGTCTTCGCGGGCGAGGCGGCGGCGAGCCGGCCGCCGACGCTGGCGGCGATGGGCGAGGCCTGCCCCGTCGTTATCACCATGCTGCCCAACGGCCGCATCGTCGAGGATGTGGTGTTCGGCCGCGACGGTGCCAATGACGGGCTGGTGGCTGGCCTGGCGGCGGGCTCGGTCGTGGTCGATATGAGCTCGTCCTCGCCGGTCGGTACGCGGGCGCTGGGCCAGCGCCTGGCCGAACGCGGCATCCGCTTGGTCGACGCGCCCGTGTCGGGCGGCGTCAAGCGCGCGGTCGACGGCTCGCTCGCCATCATGGCCGGCGGCGATGCCGCCGACGTCGACCGGCTGCGGCCGATCTTCGCCGCCCTGGGGCGGCAGGTCTTCCACACCGGCCCGGTCGGCACCGGGCACGCGATGAAGGCGCTCAACAACTACCTGTCTGCGGCGGGCCTGCTGGCGGCGGGCGAGGCCATGCTGATCGGCCAGAAGTTCGGCTTGGCGGCCGAGACCATGGTCGATGTCTGGAACGCGTCGACCGGCCGCAACAACGCCACCGAGGTGAAGTTCAAGCCCTTCATCATCCCCAAGACCTGGGCCGCCGGCTTCAGCATGGGGCTGATGGTGAAGGACCTGCGCACCGCGCTGGAAGTGGCCGAGGCGACCGGCGAGCCGGCCGACTTCGCGCGCCTCTGCACCGAGATCTGGGCGGCGGCCGAGGCCAAGGTGGGACCCGGCGCCGACCATACCGAGATCGTGCGCTACCTGGACGAGATGGACGGCGACTAGCCGGCGGCGGGCCGCCCGCCCGACACTGCGACGACGAGGGGGCGGGGCCGTGCATCCCGCCCTCCGCTGGAGGAAGCCGATGACCGAGCCCCATGTCTACGAGGTCTTTGCGATCAAGTACGCGGCGATGCCCGACCGCCAGCCCTGGATGAACTTCATCGGCGTCGATGCCCATGACGGGCCGCTCGGCCTCGACTTCTACATCTGGCTGATCCAGGGGGGCGGACGGACCTGGGTCATCGACATCGGCTACGACCGCGAGGTGGCCGAGAAGCGCGGCCGCACCATCATCCGCAACCCGGTCGAGGGGCTGGAGCTGATGGGCGTCGATGCGGCCGCGGTCGAGGATGTCGTCATCACCCACATGCACTGGGACCATGTCGGCAATGTCGGCCTGTTCCCCCGGGCCCGCATCCACGTCCAGGACCGGGAGATGCAGTACGTCACCAGCCGCTACATGCAGTATCCGGCCTTTCGCCATGCCTACGAGCTGGACCATGTGCTGGAGATGGTGAAGGCGCTCTATGGCGAGCGGCTGGTGTTCCATGACGGCGACCAGGAACTGGCGCCCGGCCTGTCGGTCCACCATGTCGGCGGCCACACCATGGGCTTGCAGGCGGTCCGCGTCTGGACCCGCCGCGGCTGGGTCGTGCTGGCGTCCGACGCCAGCCACCTCTACCCCAACATGGAGCTGTCGCGGCCCTTCCCGATCGTCTTCCATGTCGGCGAGATGCTGGAGGGGCACAAGAAGCTGCGCCGGCTGGCCAGCTCGGGCGACCACCTCATCCCCGGCCACGACCCGGACGTGATGCGCCGCTACCCCGCGCCCCGCCCGGAGCTGGAGGGGATCGTCGTGCGCCTCGACGTCGAGCCGGTGGCGTAGGGGTTCTATTCCGCGGCGGCGGCGGGCAGCCAGCAGGCGTCCCAGGGCGGCTCGCCGCGGAAGCGGTCGGCCAGGAAGTCGACGAAGAGCCGCACCTTGGCCGCGAGGTGGCGGCTGACGGGGTAGACGGCATAGATGGTGAGCTGCGGCAGCGTCCATTGCGGCAGCACCACCTTCAGCGCGCCCTCGGCCAGGTGGTTGCCGACATAGAAGGTCGGCAGCATGACGATGCCCTGGCCGGCCAGGGCGGCGGCCAGCAGCGCGTCGCCATTGTTGCAGGCAAGGTTGCCGGCAAAGCCGAAGGCCGCCGTCTCGCCCCCCGGCCCGGTCAGCGGCACCTCCGAGGTGGTGGCGTAGGTGTAGCGCAGGAAATTGTGCGACGGCAGCTCGTCCGGGTGCGCCGGCTCGCCGCGCGCGGCCATGTAGGCCGGGGCCGCGCACAGCAGCAGGCGGGTCGGCGCCAGGCGCCGCGCGATCAGCGAGGAATCCTGCAATCGTCCGATGCGGATGACCAGGTCGTAGCCGTCCTCGACGATATCGACCAGCCGGTCGGACAGGGTGACGTCGGCCTGCAGGTCGGGATACTGCGTCTGGAAGGCGGCCAGCGCCGGGGCCAGGTGGCGTACCCCGAACCCGGTCGAGCAGTTGAGGCGCAGCGTCCCGCGCGGCATGGATTGCAGGGCGGACGCCGCTTCCTCGGCCTCGGAAAGCTGGTGGATGATGTCGCGCGAGCGGTCGAAATAGGCCCGTCCCACCTCGGTCAGGTTCAGCCGTCGCGTGGTGCGTTGCAGCAGGCGAACGCCCAGCCGGTCCTCCAGGGCGGCCACATGCTTGGACACCATGGCCCGCGACAGGCCGAGCGCGTCGGCCGCACCGGCGAAGCTGCCCTGCTCCACCACCTTCACGAAGGCTTCCATGCTCTGCAGCCGGTCCATGGGTCCCCGTCGATTGTTTCTGGATAAGAACGAATATGTTGAGAGGAGCGCAGATTATCAATTTCGGAGGCGAGGTCTATCTCTTCGTCATCGGCGCCGGGGAAATTCCTCGCCGCCCCAGTCTCAAGGAGAAGACCATGACCAACCTTCGCACGCTGACCGCCGCCGCCCTGATCGCCCTTGCCGCCGCCGCTTCGCCGCTGGCCGCATCGGGCCTGGACGAGGGCAAGTACGGTCGCAACCTCGATGACGGCAAGTACGGCCAGAGCATCGACGAGGGCAAGTACGGCCAGAACCAGGACGAGGGGAAGCTCGGCCGCAACCAGGACGAAGGCAAGGTGGGCGCCAACACCGACGAAGGCAAGTACGGCCGCAATCTCGACGACGGCAAGTTCGGCGCCAACGACCCGCGCTGATCCTGCCCCCTTCCGACTGGCCGGCCGCGCGCCGGAGAGGTTCCACGAGAGGTCGCCCATGACCGCGATTGCCCCCCTGTTCGTGTCCCACGGTGCCCCGGATATGATCCTTGGGCACTCCCCGGCCCGGGCGTTCCTCCAGGACCTCGGGCGCAGGCTGCCCCGGCCCCAGGCCGTCGTCGTCGCCAGCGCCCACTGGGATAGCGGCCGGCCGCTCGTCGGGGGCGCTGCCCGCCCCGATACGCTGCACGAGCTTTGCGCCGGTGCGCGCGGGCTCTGCCAGAAGCGCTATGGGGCGCCGGGCGCGCCGGCCCTGGCCGACCGCATCGCGGGGCTCCTGGTCGATGCCGGCCTGCCGGCCTCGGTCGACCGCGAGCGCGGGCTCGATCATGGGGCCTGGGCGCCGCTGGCGTTGATGTTTCCCGACGCCGACATCCCGGTGGTGCCGATATCGATCCAGTCCCGGCTGGGGGCGGCCCACCATCTGGCGCTGGGCCGGGCCCTGGCGCCGCTGACCGATGCGGGCGTCCTGGTGCTGGGGTCGGGCGGTATCACCAACAACGTCCATGCCAGCCACGGCCGGCCGGTCGACGCGCCGTGCCCGGAATGGGTCAGCCGGTTCCAGGAATGGCTGGCGGACGGGCTCGCGGCGGGCGATCCGGCGGCGCTGGCGGCCGCTCTCGAACGCGCGCCCGGCCGGCGCGAGAACCACCCGACGCCGGAGCACCTGATGCCGTTGTTCGTGGCCTTGGGTGCGGCCGGGCCCGGTGCCGCCGTCCGGCGCCTGCATGCCAGCGTCGCCCATGGCGCGCTGGCGATGGATGCCTACGCCTTCAACCCGCTTGCGACCGGCGGCAGCGCTGCCGCCCGGTCGCGCATCCTGGAGGATGTCGCATGACCGGCCCGCTCTTCCTGTCGCATGGCTCGCCCATGCTGTACCTGACCGACACGCCGGCGCACCGCTTCCTGGCCGGCCTGGAGATCGGCCGCCCGCGCGCCATCGTGGTGGCGTCCGCCCATTGGGAAACCGATCGCCCTGCGGTCGGTGCCGCGGGCCGGCCCGGGACGATCCATGATTTCGGCGGGTTCCCCGAGGCCCTGCACCGTGCCCGCTACCCGGCGCCGGGCGATCCGATCGTGGCGGGCGAGGTGGTAGCTGCCCTGGCTGCCGCCGGCATCCCGGCGGTGCTCGATCCCGGGCGCGGCCTCGACCATGGGATCTGGGTCCCGCTGGCGATCGCCCTGCCGGGGGCCGAGGTGCCGCTCGTGCCGCTCGCCCTCCAGCCGGAACTGGGGCCGCTCCATCACCTGGCGCTGGGCCGTGCGCTCGCGCCGCTGGCCGCAAGCGGAATCCTGGTCGTCGGCTCGGGCGCCGTCACCCACAACCTCCATGCCACCCGCGGCCAGGCCGTCGATGCGCCGGCCCCGGCCTGGGTCGACCGATTCCGCGACTGGGTGGCCGAAACGGTGGCGGCCGGCGACGCCGATCGCCTGTGTGCCTACCGCACCGAGGGGCCCGCGGCGGAGGTCAACCACCCGACGGAGGAGCATTTCCTGCCGCTGCTGGTGGCGCTGGGTGCCGCCGGGGCGGGCGCCACGGGCCGCCGCATCCATGCCAGTGTCGAGTATGGGGTCATCGGGATGGACAATTACGCGTTCGGGATCCGTTGACGGAGCGGTGCAGGGATCGGCCAAGTTTTTTACATATCGTAGAAACGTGTTAAGAAATGACCGATTTCTTTGCATGGGGCGCTCGATATGCTCAAGCCAACCTATGTGATCCCCAGCCTGCCGCCGCCTGATCTCGAGACTGTGCCGATCTTCAAGGCGCTGGCGACTGCGAATCGCGCCCTGGCGGAGTTGAAGGGGCGGGCGGCGACAATTCCAAACCAAGGCATCCTGATCGACACGCTCGCCCTTCAGGAAGCCAAGGCCAGTTCGGAAATCGAGAACATCGTCACCACGCAGGACGAGCTATTCCAGGCCGACCTGCTGCCCGGTGGCCCAGCATCGCCCGCCGCCAAGGAAGTGGCCCTGTACCGCGATGCGCTCAAGCTTGGCTATGACCGTCTTCGCGAAAGAGATGGCATCATCTCGAATGGCGTGCTGATCGAGATGTTTCAGCTCCTGAAGCGGCGCGATGACGGGTTCCGGACGACGCCGGGCACGGCGCTGCGGCATGATGGAACCGGAGAGATCGTCTATGTACCGCCGCAAGATGCGGCCGACGTGGTTGGCCAAATGACCCGGCTTGAGCGCTTCGTCAACGACGACGGTGCTTGCTCGCTGGATCCGTTGATCAAGATGGCGCTCATCCATCACCAGTTCGAAAGCATCCACCCGTTTCCCGATGGGAATGGCCGGATCGGTCGCATACTCAACGTCCTGTATCTGACGCGAACCGGCCTTCTTGAGATACCGGTGTTGTATCTCAGCCGGCATATCACCCGCACCAAGGCCGACTACTATCGTCTGCTGCAGTCAGTGCGCGACGATGGGGCCTGGGAGGAATGGGTGCTCTACATGCTGGCTGCCGTCGGAGAGACGGCACAGACCACGCTTGGTCTTGTCGAGAGTATTCGGGCCCAAATGGCGGCAGTCAAACACCGGATGCGGACGGAATTGCCGAAGATCTATTCTCAGGATCTTCTGAATAATTTATTCCGACATCCATACACGCGCATAGAATATGTGGTCGGCGATCTTGGCATATCCCGTCCTACGGCGACCAAGTACCTGGAGGTCCTTGCCCAGGGAGAGTTCGTCCGAAAGCATCAGGTCGGCCGCAACAACTACTATATCAACACTAACCTCGTCCGCCTCTTCGAGGATGTCGCCCGCCGCCGCTGACGCCGGCGGCTGGCACTGCCGGCTATAGCCGGGCGCTCGTGCCCGGGTCGAACAGGTGGATGCGGTCCGGGGCCAGCACGACCGGCAGGTCCTCGCCGGTGCGGATGGGCACGACGCCGTCGATCCGTGCCAGCATGATGCCGCCGTCGCCGATGCGGCCATGGACGATGGTGTCGGCACCCAGAAGCTCGACCAGGTCGACCTTCAGCGTGAAGGTCGGCGGCCGGCCGTCGGCCAGGTCCAGATGCTCGGGCCGGATGCCGACGGTGATGGGGCGGCCGGCCGCCGACCCGTGCGCGGTCGACAGAGGTGCTGCGACCCCGCCCGGCAGCGTCACCGACAGACCGTCGGCGGCGACCGAGCCGCTCAGGAAATTCATGGCCGGGGAGCCGAGGAAGCCTGCGACGAACAGGGTGGCCGGGTCCTCGTAGAGGGTGATCGGCGTGCCGATCTGCTCCACCTTGCCGGCATTCATGACGATCAGCCGGTCGGCCAGCGTCATCGCCTCGACCTGGTCGTGGGTGACGTAGATCGAGGTGGTGCGGAGCGTCTGGTGCAGCTTGCGGATCTCGACCCGCATCTGCACGCGCAGCTTGGCGTCGAGGTTGGACAGCGGTTCGTCGAAGAGGAAGACGGCCGGGTCGCGGACGATGGCGCGGCCCATGGCCACGCGCTGGCGCTGCCCGCCCGAAAGCTGGCGGGGACGGCGCTCCAGCAGCGCCTCGATCTGCAGGATGCCGGCGGCGCGGTCCACCCGCTCGCGGATCGCCTCCTTCGACAGGCCGCGGATCTTCAACCCGTAGGCCATGTTCTCGTAGACCGACATGTGCGGATAGAGGGCGTAGTTCTGGAACACCATGGCGATGTTCCGGTCCTTGGGCTCGACCTGGTTCACGACTTTGCCGGCAATGGCGATGTCGCCCGAGCTGACCTCCTCCAGGCCGGCGATCATGCGCAGCAGGGTGGACTTGCCGCAGCCGGACGGCCCGACGATGACGATAAACTCGCCATCCTCGATCTCGCAGTCGACCCCGTGGATCACCGGCACGGGGCCGAACTGCTTCTTCACGCCACGAAGACTGACCTCGGCCATCGGAACTCCTGAAACCTGCGGAAGCCGCTCACTTCTCGCTGTCGACCAGACCCTTGACGAACCATCGCTGCATGGCGACCACGACGAAGACCGGCGGGATCATCGCCAGCATGGTGGTCGCCATCACCACCGGCCATTCGACCTGGTCGTCGCCCGCCGCCAGCATGCGCCGGATGCCGATCACGATCGTGTCCATGCTGTGGTCGGACGTGATCAGCAGCGGCCAGAGATACTGGTTCCAACCATAGATGAAGAGGATGACGAACAGGGCTGCAATGTTGGTGCGCGACAGCGGCAGCAGCACGTCGCGAAAGAACCGCATCGGCCCGGCGCCGTCGATCTTGGTCGCCTCCACCAGTTCGTCCGGCACGGTCATGAAGAACTGCCGGAAGAGGAAGGTCGCCGTGGCCGACGCGATCAGCGGCACGGTCAGGCCCGGGAAGCTGTTCAGCAGCTCCAGGTCCGACACCACCTTGAAAGTCGGCAGGATGCGGACCTCGACGGGCAACATCAGGGTGACGAAGATCATCCAGAAGAAGACCATCCGCAGCGGAAAGCGGAAATAGACCACCGCGAAGGCCGACAGCAGCGAGATGACGATCTTGCCGGTGGCAATGACTAGCGCCATGATCAGGCTGTTCAGCAGCATGCCCGAGACCGGCGTGCCGTTCTTGGTGCCCGAGAACAAGGCCGTGCTGTAGTTCTCGATCAGGTGCGGCCCGGGTATCAGCGTCATCGGTGCCGCCAGCACGTCGCGCAGCGTCAGCGTCGAGGCGACGAAGGTGACATAGATCGGGAAGGCCACCGTCAGCACGCCCACGATCAGGATGGCGTGCGTGACCCAGGTGCCGGCCCCTTGTTTCTCGATCATCGCTTCCGGCCCGCCATCAGTAGTGCACGCGGCGTTCGACGTAGCGGAACTGCACCACCGTCAGCGAGATGACGATCGCCATCAGGATCACCGACTGGGCCGCCGAGCCGCCGAGGTCGAGGGCCTCGAACGCGTCGTAATAGACCTTGTAGACGAGAATTTCGGTCGCCCGCGCCGGCCCGCCCGACGTCACCGCATGGATGATGCCGAAGGTGTCGAAGAAGGCGTAGACGATGTTGACCACCAGCAGGAAGAAGGCGGTCGGCGACAGCAGCGGCAGGATGATCGTCCAGAAGCGCCGCGTGCGGCCCGCGCCGTCGATGGCGGCCGCCTCGATCAGGGACTTGGGGATCGCCTGCAACCCGGCCAGGAAGAAGATGAAGTTGTAGCTGATCTGCTTCCAGGTGGCGGCCAGCACGACCAGGATCATCGCCTGGTTGCCGTCGAGCAGGTGGTTCCAGTTGTAGCCCAGCGCCTTCAGCACGAAGGAGATGCTGCCGATGGTCGGGTTGAAGAGGAACATCCACAGCACGCCGGCGATCGCGGGCGCCACGGCGTAGGGCCAGATCAGCAGGGTCTTGTAGGTGGTGGCGCCGCGGATGACGCGGTCGGCCGACACCGCCAGCAACAGCGCCAGCCCGAGCGCGAGGGCGGCGACCGACAGGCTGAAGATCGCCGTGACGGAGAGCGAGTTGAGGTAGCCCGGGTCCTCGAGGATGGCGGCGAAGTTGTCGAGCCCGACGAAGCGGGTGCGCAGCCCGAAGGGGTCCTGGCGCTGCACCGCCTGGTAGATCGCCTGGCTTGCCGGCCAGATGAAGAACACCAGGGTGATCAGGATCTGGGGCGCCACCAGGATGTATGGCAGCACCTTGTTGTTGTAGCCGACGCGGACGCGCATGGCGGCGGGCTCCGCCCCCGGGCCGCGAACGGCCGGGGGCGATACCCTTCTCCGGCTACTTGTTGTCGCGCTCGAACTGCCGCAGCAGGGCGTTGCCGCGCTGCACCGCAGAGTCGAGGGCGGCCTTGGCCGCCTTCTTGCCGGCGAACACGCCTTCCATCTCTTCCTCGATCATGTCGCGGATCTGGACGAGGTTGCCGAAGCGGATGCCCTTGGAGTTGGGCGTCGGCGGGTTCAGCGTCATCTGCTTGTTGGCGATCTCGAAGCCGGGGTTCTTCTCGTAGAAGCCCTGCTTCTGGGTCAGCTCATAGGCCGCCAGCGTGATCGGCAGGTAGCCGGTGCGCTGGTGCGAGGCCGCCTGCACGTCGGGCTTCGAGATGTGGGCGAAGAATTCGGCCACGCCCTTGTATTCGTCGGGCGTCTTGCCGCCCAGCACCCACAGCGTGGCGCCGCCCAGGATGGAGTTCTGCGGCCCGCCGTTCGGGCCCTTCGTCAGGTCGGGCCAGTAGGGCATCATGCCGAAGCCGACGTCGAACTTGGCCGTCTTCAGGATGCTCGACAGGCCGGCCGAGGAGGCGATGTACATGCCGCATTCGGCGTTGGTGAACTTGACCTGGCTGTCGCCGCGACGGCCGCCATAGTCGAATTCCTTGGTCTTCTGCATCTCGGCGATGCGCTCCATGTGCGTCACATGGGCCGGGCTGTTGAACTGGAACACCGTGTCCAGCCCGCCGAAGCCGTTCTCCTTGGTCGCCATCGGCAGGTTGTGCATGGCGCCGAAATTCTCGATCAGCACCCAGGACGGCCACGCCGTGGAGATGCCGCAGGGCACGCCCGAGGCCTGCAGCTTCTTGGCCGCGTCGCGCACTTCGGACCAGGTCTTGGGCGCCACGTCCGGCAGGCCGGCCTTCTTGAAGGCGTCCTTGTTGTAGTAGAAGATCGGCGAGGAGCTGTTCAGCGGCATCGACAGCATGCGGCCGTCGGTCGTCGTGTAGTAGCCGGCGACGGCGGGCAGGTAGACCTTGGGGTCCCAGCCGATGCCGGCCTGCTCCATCACCTCGTAGACCGGCTTCACCGCGCCCTTGGCGGCCATCATCGTCGCCGTGCCGACCTCGAACACCTGGATGATGTGCGGCGCGCGGCCGGCACGATATGCGGCGATCGCGCCCGTCATCACTTCGGTGTAGTTGCCCTTGTTGACGGCAACGATCTTGTACTTTTTCTGGCTGTCATTGTAGCCCTTGGCCAGTTCGTCGACCCAATCGTTCAGGGCGCCGGCCATGGCATGCCAGAACTGGATCTCGACCGGCTGCTGGGCGGCAGCGGGGCCGGTGGCCAGCGCCGCCACGGCGGCGGCGGCCAGGAGGTTTCTGCGGGACAGCATTTCGATCCTTCCCTTCGTAAGTCATTGACGCGGCACGTCTTCGCGGCCTTGCTAGCGGCTCGACCCAATCGGGCCGATGGCATTTCCATGAAGCTTTAATGACAAACCGGCCCCGGCGCCAGCCCCCTGGCGGGCGGTACGGGGGGCTGGTACGATGAGGCTTGTCCGACTCCGCCATGCGCAGCCTCCATTTCGACGGTATGGAACTGGCCGTCCGGCTCAAGGTCCATCCGAGGGCCTGCCGTATCGTATTGCGGGTGGACCCCCAGGATGCCTCGATCGACCTGGTCGTGCCGCGCGGCGTGCGCCTGGCCGAGGCGGTCGCGTTTGCCCGCAGCAAAGGCGAATGGATCCGCCGCCGCATCGAGGCGCTGCCGCCCAAGGTGCCGTTCGTCGATGGCAACGTCATACCCGTGCTGGGCTGCGACCGCCGCATCCGCCACCGGGGGCTCCGCTGCGCGGAGGCCCGTGGTGCCGTCTGGACGGAGGAGCCGGGCGAGCTGCATGTCGTGGGCGAGGACGCCCACTTGCCGCGCCGCATCGCCGACTGGCTGAAGCTGCAGGCGCGCGAGGATTTCGCCCGCCGCGCCCGCCTGTTCGCCGAGACGACCGGGCAGGAGGTGCGGCGCGTCGTCGTCCGCGATACGCGGAGCCGCTGGGGAAGCTGTGCCGTCGATGGCACGCTGTCCTTCTCGTGGCGGCTGGTCCACGCGCCGGCCTTCGTCATCGACTATGTCGTGGCCCACGAAGTTGCCCACCTGACCGAGATGAACCACGGCCGGCATTTCTGGGCGGTGGTCGACCGGCTGGTGCCCGACAGCGGCCGGCCGCGCGCCTGGCTGCGGGTCAAGGGCGGCAGCCTCCTGCGCTTCGGCTGACGGCACGGGCCAAGGAACCCCAGACGATCATCGGCCAGGGCAACGGGTGGCGTGCCGGTCGGCACCATCCTTGCGTCAGGGCCTCCACCCTACGAATGGAACCGCATGCTGCGCGCCGGCTCGCCGTCCGCCCTGGTCCTCCTGGTCGCGCTGGCGACGATGACCTCCATCTCCATCGCCATCTACCTGCCGGCCATGCCGACGCTGGCGGCCGACCTCGGCACCTCGATGGAGCTGGTGCAGCTCACCGTGTCGATCTTCCTGGTCGGCGTCGGCCTGGGGCAGCTCGTCTACGGGCCGGCCTCCGACCGCTTCGGCCGCCGCCCGGCGCTCCTCTTCGGCCTCGTCGTCTATGGTGCGGGCTCGCTCGCCTGCGCGCTGGCGCCGACGATCGGCGTGCTGTTGGCCGGCCGCGCCTTGCAGGCGGCGGGCGCCTGCGCCGGCATGGCGCTGGTGCGCGCCATCATCCGCGACACCTACCCGCGTGAGCGGATGGCGGGCGCGCTCTCGACCGTGACCGGCGCCATGGCGATCTCGCCGGCACTGGCCCCCATCCTCGGCAGCCAGATCTACCTGGCGTTCGGCTGGCGCGCGGACTTCCTGTTCCTGGCCGGCTTTGCCGTGTTCCTGCTGGTGCTGGCCGTCACCATGCTGCCGGAGACGAACCACCACCGCGATCCGCTCGCCATGCAGCCGGCCCGCCTGCTGGCCAATTATCGCTCGCTGCTGGCCAATCGCACCTTCGTCGGCCACATGCTGGCGGGCGGCCTGGCGCTGTCGGGCGCCTTTGCCTACACCGTGGCCTCGCCCTTCATCCTGATCGA
The DNA here is from genome assembly GCF_006738645.1 of Stella humosa. GTDB lineage: Bacteria > Pseudomonadota > Alphaproteobacteria > ATCC43930 > Allostellaceae > Allostella > Allostella humosa. The sequence goes on from NZ_AP019700.1 coordinate 223,008, forward strand.
GCGGCTGGGCGTGCGGCCGGACCTGTTCGCCCTTCTGATGATCTCGACCACGCTTGCCTACGTCACCGGCACCTGGACGGCCCCCCGCCTGGCGCGGCGCATCGGGCTGGAGCGCGCGCTCCGGGTGGGGGGCGGCATCTGTGCCGCGGCCGCCCTCGTCATGGTGGCGGTCGCGGTCTCGGGCGTCGTTACCATCCTCACCGTGGTGGCCGGCATGACCTTCTACATGGTCGGCATGGGCATGACGCTGCCGCTCTCCATGGCGGGCGGCATCGGTCCCTTCCCGCGCATGGCAGGCGCGGCCTCGGCGCTGATCGGCGCGGGGCAGATGGTGACGGGTTCGCTCGCCAGTGCGGCCTCGGCCGGGCTGGCGGGCTGGGGCATGGCCGGGCTGGCGACCGTGGTGGTCGGCACTGGCGGCGGCGCCCTGGCGGCCGCCCTCTTCCTGGTGCGGGCGCCCGATGACGCCGCCTGATGCGCCCATGTCGGTGTCAGTGCCGGCGCCTCGGCGGGCGCTTGTCGTCCTCATCACCGGGCTGGTGGCGCTGGGGCCGCTCTCGACCGACCTCTATCTGCCGTCGCTGCCGGCGCTGACCCGCGACCTCGGCAGCGACGTCGGCGCGGCCCAGCTCACCCTCAGCCTCTTTCTGGTGGCGTTCGCCTGCTGCCAGCTCGTCTGCGGCCCGTTGTCCGACCGTTTCGGGCGGCGGCCGGTCATCCTTGGCGGCACCGTCGTCTATCTGCTGGCCACCGTCGCCTGCATGCTGGCGCCCTCCATGGAGGCGCTGATCGCCGCCCGCTTCTTCCAGGCGCTGGGGGCCTGCACCGGGCCGGTGCTGGGCCGGGCCATCGTCCGCGACCTCTATGGCCGCGAGGGGGCGGCCCGCGTGCTGGCCTATGTCGGGGCGGCCATGGCGCTGGCGCCGGCGGTCGGGCCCATCCTGGGCGGCTTCGTCGAGGTCTGGGTCGGCTGGCGCGCCAACTTCGCCCTGCTCGGCTTCTATGCCGCGGTGATCCTGCTGGGCGTGGTGACGCTGCTGGAGGAGAGCAACCGCCACCCCGACCCGACGGCGCTGGCGCCGCGCCAGCTCGCCGCCAACTATCTGGGTTTCCTCTCCAGCCGCCGCTACCTCGGCTACGCCGCCACGGTGGCGCTGGGTTATTGCGGGCTCTTCGCCTTCATCTCGGGCTCCGCCCATGTCCTGATCGAGGTGGTGGGCCTGTCGCCCGACCGCTACGGGTTCTGCTTCGCGGCCTTCGTGGTCGGCTATGCCACCGGCACGACGCTGGCGGGCCGGCTGACCCAACGGCTCGGTATCGACCGCATGATCGCGCTGGGGGCCGGCATCGCCTGCGCGGGCGGGCTCGCCATGGCGGCGCTGGCCTGGGGCCGGGTCGAGACGGTGGCGGCGATCGTCGGCCCCTCGGTCGTCTACATGGTGGGCGTCGGCATGGTCTTCCCCAATGCCCAGGCGGGCGCCATGGGGCCGTTCCCGACCAAGGCGGGGGCAGCGGCCGCCCTGGTCGGCTTCTTGCAGATGGCGACGGCGGCCGCGGTCGGCATCGCGGTCGGCCATGCCTTCGACGGGACCTCGATCCCGATGGCGACGGCGATCGGCGTGGCCGGGGTGGGGCTGGTGGTGGTACGGCTGGCCCTGCTGGGCCGGGAAGGCACGCCTTGACGGTAGAGGCCGGGCATTCCTACCATCGGGACAAGAAACTGGTGCCGCGACGGACGGGGAGACGGATGCGCACGACGGGGAAACGGCAGCCGCGCGCGGCTGCCGGCAAATGACCATTCAGCTCGCCCGCTACTGGCGGCGCGCGGCGCTCTATGCCGTCGTGGTGCTCGTCTATCTCTTCATCCTGACGCCGGTGATCTTCATCGGCTGGATCAGCTTCTTCAGCAACGAGATCATCTCGTTCCCGCCCGAAGGCTACACGCTGCGCTGGTTCTCCAACGTCTGGCAGCAGCGGGTGTTCGCGCGCGGCTTCATGATGAGCCTGCAGGTGGCCTTCATCGCCATGCTGATCGGCGTGTCGCTCGGCACGCTGGCCTCGATCGCGCTCGTCCGCTACCGCTTCCCGGGGCGCGAGACGATCAACATGCTGCTGCTGTCGCCCCTGATCGTGCCCGGCATCGTCGCCGGCACCGCGCTCTACATCTTCTACATCGAGATCGACAACTACATGGAGTGGCGGCTCCAGGCGACGCTGGAAGGCCTCGTCCTGGCCCACGTCATGCTGACCATCCCCTGGACCGTGCGGCTGATCACCGCCAGCCTCGTCGGCATCGACCGCTCGGTCGAGGATGCGGCGATGAACCTGGGCGCCAACCGCTGGACGACGTTCCGCCGCGTCACCTTCCCGATGATGCGGGCGGGGCTGGTGGCAGCCGCGCTCTTCAGCTTCATCACCTCGTTCGAGAACCTGGAGCTGACGCTGCTGCTGGTCGGGCCGGGGCGGACGACGCTGCCGATCGCCATCCTCCAGTACCTGGAATTCAAGGTCGACCCGACGATCGCGGCCGTGTCCTTCATCCAGATCGTCCTCATCGGTGCCCTGATGCTGATCACCGATTGTTTCGTGAAGCTGAGCCGGGTGGTGTAGGGCCATGTCGCAAGTAACGCTCCGCCATCTCGCCAAGCGCTTCGGTAGCGTGGCCGCCGTCGACGACGTCGATCTCGAGGTCCGCGAGGGCGAACTGGTGGCGCTGCTGGGCCCGTCCGGCTGCGGCAAGACCACGACCTTGCGCATGATCGCGGGCTTCATCGCCGCCAGCAGCGGGCAGATCCTGATCGGCGACAAGGACGTGACCCACCTGCCGCCCTATCGCCGCAACACCGGCATGGTGTTCCAGGGTTACGCGCTCTTCCCGCACATGACGGTCTTCCAGAACGTCGCCTTCGGGCTGGAGATGCGGCGCGTGTCCAAGGCCGACATCGCGCCGCGCGTGGCAGAGGCCCTGCGCCTGGTGCAGCTGGGCCACCTGGGCGACCGCCTGCCGCGCCAACTTTCGGGCGGGCAGCAGCAGCGGGTCGCGCTTGCCCGGGCGCTGGTGATCCGGCCGGAGGTCTTCCTGCTCGACGAGCCGCTCTCCAACCTCGATGCCAAGCTGCGGCTCAGCGTGCGCATCGAGATCCGCCAGCTCCAGCAGTCGCTGGGCCTCACCACGGTCTTCGTCACCCACGACCAGGAGGAGGCGCTGACCCTGGCCGACCGGCTGGTGGTGATGAGCCAGGGCCGGGTGCAGCAGATCGGCAGCCCGACCGAGCTCTACGAGCGCCCGGCCAACCATTTCGTGGCCGACTTCATCGGCCGCTCGAACTTCCTGGAGGGGACGGTGACCGCCCCCGGCCATTTCCGCACCAAGGGCGGGCTCGACGTCGCCTTCGCCGATACCGGGGCTGGCCCGCGCGGCGCCGGCGTGCTGGCGATCCGGCCCGAGAAGGCGAGCCTCCAGGCCGGCGATGCGGCCGGGCCGAACGCCTTTGCCGCCCAGGTTTCCTTCGTGACCTATCTGGGGTCGGCGACCGAGGTGCGCGCCCGCCTGGCGTCGGGCGAGGAGGTGACGGTGACCCAGCCCAACGCGACGCCGGTCGACGACCCGCGGCGGGCGACGGCTGCCCTGGCGGTCGGCACGCCCGTCACCGTCTCGTGGCCGCCGGCCGCCGCCCTGTTGCTGGCACCGCCCTGAGCGGCGGGCCCCCCGCGTGCAAGACAAGCCGTAGAACGACTGGGAACGGGAGAGCGAAATGAGCGCAATCGAACGGGTGAGCAAGATGCGTCTGACGCGCCGCGGTTTCATGGCGGGAACCGGGGCGGCTGCCCTGGCCGCCGGCTTCCCGATGCCGGCCCTGGCCAAGGGGCCGGTGGTCGTCGGCACGTGGGGCGGCGACTACCAGGAACTGCTGACCGCCAACTTCGAGAAGCCGGTCCTGGAGAAGAAGGGGATCGAGGTCATCCACGACGTCGGCAATGCCCCGCCGCGCAAGACCAAGCTGCTGGCCGAGCGCGCGAGCCGCCGCGGCACGCTGGACGTGGCGTGCCTGTCCGACATCGACATGTACGAGATGTCGCAGCAGGGCCTGTTCGACGATGTCGACATGGAGCGGGTGCCGAACGCCAAGAACATCATCAAGGCGCTGGGCAAGAAGTACGCGATCCCGCACATCTATAGCGGCAAGGTGCTGGTCTATAACCCGTCCAAAATGAGCCCGACCTCCTTCGCGGACTTCATCGACCCGAAATACAAGGGCCGGATCGGTTTCGCCGACGGGCTCTACATGCAGGTGATCGAATCCGCCGCGCTCATCAATGGCGGCAGCATGTCGAACTACGAGCCGGCCAAGGCCGCCCTGACCGAGCTGAAGAAGCACGATCCCAAGGTCTACCCCTCGAACGAGACCCTGGCCGCCGCCCTGAAGAGCGAGGAGGTGTGGGCGACCGTGATGTGGCGCGCCCGCGGCTTCATGTGGAAGAAGGCCGGCATCCCGCTCGCCACGATCGCGCCAAAGGAAGGCACGACGCCGATCATCTTCGATGCGGCCGTGGCCAAGAACGGCCAGAACAAGGCCAACGGCTGGGCCTATCTGGACGCCATGCTTGATCCTGGCGGGCAGGTGCTGTTCGCCGACCGCATGGGCTATGTGCCGACGGTGAGCAATGCCAAGCTGCCGGAGGAGCTGGCCAAGGAGATCGGCTTCACCGAGGCCGAGCAGGCGAAGTTCAACACGCTCGACTACGACTACGTCGCCAAGAACAACGCCAGCCTGCTGGAGTGGTGGAACAAGAGCTTCAAGGGCTGAGGCGGTAGCATGGGCAAGGACGGGGATATCCGGTGAGCGTCGTCATCGAAGAAGCGGCCGGCGGGCGGCGGCGCTCGATCGCGCCGGCCCTGGTCGGGCCGGCGACGATCCTGGTCATCCTCGTCCTCGTCATCCCGATGGCGATCCTGTTCCGGTACAGCCTGAACCAGTTCGTCCCCGGCAAGTTCATGGTCGAGGCGGTGACGGTGGAGAACTACGTCAAGTTCTTCACCGACGCCTATTATCTCAAGGTCCTGTGGACCACCATCCAGGTGGCCGTGGCCTGTACCATCATCAGCCTGACGCTGGCATTTCCGGTCGCCTATTTCCTGGCCCGCACCACCAGCCGCTTCAAGAGCCTGCTGGTCATCCTGGCGGTCTTCCCGCTGATGGTGGGCAACGTCGTGCGGGCGGCGGGCTGGATGGTGGTGCTGGGCAACGAGGGGGTGGTGAACGCGCTGCTGCGCTGGGCCGGCGTGATCGCCGAGCCGATCAAGCTGCTCTACACGCCGACCGCGGTCGTCATCGGCATCATCGCGGTCGTCCTGCCCTACATGATCCTGACCCTGCAGAGCGTGCTGGAGGGCATCGACTATTCGGTCGAGGAGGCTGCCCTCAACCTCGGCGCCAAGCCGTCGACCACCTTCTTCCGGATCGTCCTGCCGCTGGCGATGCCGGGCGTGCTGGCCGGCACGGTGCTGGTCTTCATCCTCTGCATGAATGCCTATGCCACGCCCGTGCTGCTGGGCGGGCCGCAGTTCAAGATGATGGCGCCCGCCCTCTACGACCAGATCGCGCGCTCGACCAACTGGCCGTTCGGCGCCGCACTCGCCTTCGTGCTGATGACGACGACGCTGACGCTGACTATCCTGTCGACGATCTTCCTGCAGCGGCGCATCCGCCGCTGAATCTCCCGGCACCTGATTCCCCAATACCTGATTGCCAGCACCCCGGAGGGGCTTCGATGGAACGAGGCATGGTCGTGGCGCCGCAGAACGATGCGGCGGAGGTCGGCGCGCGCATATTCCTGGCCGGCGGCAACGCCGTCGACGCGGCGGTCGCGACCGCGTTCGCTCAGGGCGTCATGGACCAGATGATGTGCGGCATGGCCGGCTTCGGCGCGGCCCATGTCTATCTGCCCAAGCAGGGCGTGCATGCGGTCATCAACTTCTTCTCCAAGGCGCCGCTGGCCGTGCGCCCCGACATGTGGCGCGACATCCTGGAATACGAGACGCGCGACGGCTTCGGCTTCGTGCTGAAGGGCCGGGTGAACGACCTGGGCTACCAGTCGGTGGCCGTGCCCGGCACCGTCGCCGGCCTGCACGGCATGCACAGCCTCTATGGCCGGCTGCCCTGGGCCGACGTGGTGCTGCCGGCCGCCCGCATCGCCGAGGAGGGCTATCGCATCACGCCCGCCGTCCATGACTACTGGACGAAGATCGAGAACATGGGCCGGGTCGAGATCATCGACCGCCTGCGCTTCACGCCGGAATATGCCTCGCTCTTCTTCGATGGCGAGGGCGTGCCGCTGCGCCCGGGCACCAAGGTCAGCAACCCCGACTATGGCCGCAGCCTGCGCGCCGTCGCGGCCGATGGCCCGGCCGCCTTCTATCGCGGCGCCATGGCCGACGCGATCGCGGCCGATTTCGCCGCCCGAGGCGGCCTGCTGGCCAAGGCCGACCTGGAGACCTACGAGGCGGAATGGACGCCGCCCATCTGGGGCAGCTATCGCGGCCTGCGCGTGGCCTCCAACCCGCCGCCCGGCTGCGGCGCCATGCTGCTGCGCATGTTGCACATCCTGGAGCATTTCGACCTGAAGGCGCTGGGCTTCAACACGCCCGAATACATCCGCGTCGTGGCCGAGGCGATGAAGCGCGCCCAGATCGTCAAGGACCGCGACATCGGCGACCCCCACTTCGTCGACATCCCGGCCGAGGCGATCTTCGACCGCGAGGCCGCCCGTGCCGATGCCGAGGCGATCCGCCGGGGCGAGGTGGCGAAGGTGCCGCGCGCGTCGACGGTAGAGGGGGCCGACACCACCCATCTCTGCACGCTGGACGCCGATGGCAACACCGTCACCATGACCCACACGCTGGGCATGCAGTCGGGCGTCATCACCCCCGGCCTGGGCTTCATGTACAATGGCGCCATGGCGATGTTCGACCCGCGGCCCGGCCGGTCGCAGTCGCTGGCGCCCAACAAGCGCCGGGTCAGCTCGCTGGCACCGACGATCCTCTTCAAGGGCGACGACCCGTTCCTCATCCTGGGCGCCCCCGGCGGTTCGAACATCCCGATGGGCATCCTCCAGGTGATCCTGAACGTGGTCGACCACGGCATGTCGGTGGTCGAGGCGGTGAACGCGCCGCGCTTCTCGGCCACGGGCGACGCCATCGACGTCGCCTCGCGCATCCCGGTCATGACCTGCGAGGCGCTGGGCGCGATGGGCTACCAGACCATCCGCAGCGTCCTGCCCTACATTTGCGCCCGCGTGCACGCGATCATGGTCGATGGCGACCAGGTCACCGGCGGCGCCGACCCGTCGACGGGCGGCTCCATCCTGACCGTGTAGGCCGGCCTCTCGCCAAGGCCGTCGCCCGTCTATTGGGGGGCGGCGGCCCCCTCGGCGATCGGCAGGCGCAGCCGGAAGACGGTGCCGCTGGCGTCGCTGCGCACCAGGGTGGCATCGCCGCCATGGGCGCGCATCAGTTCGCGGGCGATGGCCAGGCCCAGGCCCGTGCCGCCGCTGCGGCCGGCGCCGGCGAAGGGCTGGAACAGGTTGGCGATCGCCTTGGGCGGCAGGCCCGGCCCGTCGTCGGTGACGGAGATCATGGTCTGCCCGCCTTCCACGGTCGCTGTCACGGTGACGCGGGCGGCACCGGCGGCCGCGGCGTTGTGGCCCAGGTTCGACAGCACGCGGAAGATGAGGTCGCGGTCGGCCTCGATCTCCAGCGCCGGGTCGACCGCGTTCTCCAGCGTGAATTCCCGCCCGTTCGGCGCCGACAGGATCGGCTTCAGCTCCTCCACCAGCGCGGCCAGGGCAAAGCGGCTGCGCTTCAGCAGCGGCCCGCCCTCGCGCGCGAAGTCCAGCGTGCGCTGGCAGAGCTGGACGGCGCGGTCGATGGCCGCCATCAGGGTCGGCGACACGCGCCGCACGTCGGGGTCGTCGCTGCCGCTCAGCCGGTCCGACAGCAGGCTGACGGTGGTCAGGATATTGCGCAGGTCGTGGTTGATGCGGGTCACCGCCTCGCCCAGGGCGGCCAGGCGCGCGCGCTGGCGCAGGGCCTGGCGCACGGTCGCTTCCATCGCCGCCAGCTCGCGGCGGACCAGGCCGATCTCGTCGCTGCGCGCCGATGGCGCCTCGGACCGGCTGGCGTCCTCGGGGTTCTCCTTGAAGCGGATCATGCTGCGCGCGATCTCGCGCAGCGGCCGCACGATCATCCAGCGCAGCGTGACGAAGATGAGGGCGGCGGTCAGGAACGAGATCAGCAGCGACAGGCCGAGAATGCGCCACGAGAAGGCGATCATGGCCCGGCGCAGGGGGGCCTCGTCGATCAGCAGGTCGACCCGGCCGCCGACCAGGCTGGGGGCGTTGGCCTTCACCCACAGCACCCGCTCGCCGCCATGGATCAGCGTGCCGAAGGCGTCCGATATCAGCGTGAAGAAGCCGGGGTCGCGCAGGTCGAGCGACACGTCCATCGCCGGCGGCATGTCGCGGAAGATGCCGCGGCGCACGCTGGTGGCGGTCGGCGGCACGACGATCGCGTGCGCCCCCACTTGGTCCAGCAGGCGGTTGGCCAGCTCCACCGTGACGGAGGCGTCGGGCGTGGCTTCCAGCGCGATGACGGTAAGCTGGGCCGCACTCACCCGCTGCTCCAGCCAGTCGACGCGGAAGCGGGCGACCGACGGGGCATAGACGAACACCTCCACCAGCATGACGAAGAAGACCGTCATCACCAGCAGCCGGCTCGACAGGCCGGTGACCGGGCCCATCCGGCCGGGCTTGCGCAGCAGGCGGGCCAGCATCAGCCGAGCCGTTGCAGCAGGCGCACGAGCCAGCGGGTGCGCCGGCCGTAGAGGGTGGGGGTGAAGAAGCTGCCGGCCGCCCGACGCCCGGCCTCGCCCAGGGTGGGGTAGGGCGCGATCATGCCAGCCATGGCGCCGATGCCCAGGCCCCGGCCGACGGCCAGGATCCAGGGCTGGATCAGCTCGCCCGCATGGGCGGCGGCGATGCCCGCCCCCAGCACCCGGCCGCGACGGTCGGTCACGATCTTCACCAGCCCCTCGGTCCGGCCCTCGGCGCGGGCGCGGTCGTTGTCGGCCATGGTCGCGCGCAGCACCCGGACCTCGCGGCCCTGGGCGCGCGCCGTCGCCTCCGACAGGCCGACCTGGGCCAGCTCGGGTTCGGTATAGGTGGCCCACGGCACGGCGCGATCGCAGGCGCGGGCCGGCCAGCGGAAAAGGGCGTTGCGCAGCACGATGCCGGCTTGATAGCCCGCCATGTGGGTGAATTGGTAGCCGCCGATGACGTCGCCCAGCGCGAAGATCCGGCGATTGCCGGTCCGCAGCCGGCGGTCGACGGCAATTCCGCCAGCCGAGAAGGCGATGCCGGCCCGCTCCAGGTCGAGGCCCGCCACGGTGGGACGGCGCCCGGCCGCCACCAGCAGGTGGCTGCCCGCGACTCGCACGCCGTCCGCGGTCGTCACGACGATCTCTTCGCCGTCCATGGCGACGGTCGCCGCGCGCGCGCCCTCGTGGATGGCCATCCCCTCGGCCAGCAGCCGATCGCGGACGACGGCCACCAGCTCGGCGTCGTCGCGCGGCAGGATGGTGGTCCCCTGCAGCACGGTCACCCGGCTGCCGAGGCGGCCGAAGGCCTGGGCCAGCTCGATACCGACCGGCCCGCCGCCGATCACCAGCAGGTGCCGGGGCAGGGCGGGGCAGTCGAAGATGGTCTCGTTGGTCATGTAGGGCACGCCGTCCAGACCCGGGATCTGCGGCACCAGCGGGGTGGAGCCGGTGGCGATGACGAAGCGCCTGGCCCGCACCGTCCGGCCACCGGCCTCGACCGTGTCGGGGCCGGTGAAGCGCGCCGCGGCCTGGAGGACGGTCACGCCTAGCCCCTCGAAGCGGGCGACCGAATCGTGCGGGGCGATGGCGGCGATGGTGGCCCGCACATGGGCGCACACGCGCTCGAAATCGACGGCGACCGGGCCGGCATCGACCCCCAGCCGGGCGGCATGGCCGATGCCGGCGGCGGCATGGGCCGCGGCCAGCAGGGCCTTGGACGGCACGCAGCCGAAATTCAGGCAGTCGCCGCCCATCAGGCCTTTCTCGATCAGCACCGTGCGCGCGCCCATCTGGGCGGCACCCGCGGCGACGCTGAGCCCGCCGGAGCCGCCGCCGATGACGCAGATGTCCGCGGCAATGCCATCCATGCCCGATTTGGTCTCCATGCCGGCCCGCGGTAGCATCATCGGGCGGGTGGAAGCCACTCACCTTCCCGTCATGGCTGCGGGGCCGCTCTTGCGTTGACTTGCCCCGGTCGCTCCCGTATAAGCCCGCACTCTCGAAAAACGTCGATCTTTCCTCGGAGTATTGTGCTGTGAAGCGCACCTTTCAGCCGAGCCGCCTGGTTCGCAAGCGTCGCCACGGTTTCCGTGCGCGCATGGCGACCGTTGGCGGCAAGAAGGTTATCCAGAACCGCCGCTCGCAGGGGCGCAAGCGCCTCTCCGCCTGATGGCGACGGCCGTCGGACGGCTGACGCAACGGTCGGAGTTCCTGCGCGTCGCCGCCGCACGGCGGAAATGGGCCGCCCCCGGGTTGGTCCTGCAAGCCTGTGAGCGTGTCGATGCGCCGGCCGAAGGGCCACCGCGCGTCGGCTTCACCGCCACCCGCAAGGTGGGCGGCGCCGTCGTGCGCAACCGGGCCCGCAGGCGACTGCGGGCGGTGGCCGCCGCGATCCTTCCCGTGCGGGGGCAACCCGGCTGGGACTATGTCCTGATCGCCCGCGACGGCACCGCCGGGCGGCCGTTCGCGGCGTTGCTGGGCGACCTGCAGACGGCGCTCGACCGCGTCGCCCGTGCACGCCCGGTGCCGCCGGCCATGCCGACGCCCGTGTTGGCACCCTCCGGTGCCGGAATGTCGGCGGCATGAACATCGCCACGCGTTGCCTGGTGGTCTGCGCCCGCGCCTATCAATGGGTGCTGTCGCCGCTCTTCCCGCCAAGCTGTCGGTTCGAGCCGACCTGCTCGGCCTACGCGGTGGAAGCACTCGGCCGTCACGGGGCGCTGCGCGGCAGCTGGCTCACCCTGCGGCGACTGGTGCGTTGCAATCCGTGGGGAAGTGCCGGATACGATCCCGTGCCTTCCCCGGATTCCGCCCCCGCGCGGACTCCGTCCTGCTGCGCCGGCCATCGCCGGTAGCCATTATCCCCGTGCGGATCCATCGATGACCGATCAAAAGAACCTGATCCTCGCGATCGCGATTTCGATCGCCATCCTGCTCGGCTTCCAGTTTTTCGTGCAGAAGCCCCAGCAGGAGGCCGCCCGCCAACAGCAGCAGCAGACCGATCCGGCCGCGCGCCCGTCCGGCGACGCGACGCCGCCGGCGACGCCCGGGGTTCCGGCCGCCGCACCGGCTGCCGGCTCGGTGCTCGACCGGGCCGCGGCGCTGGCCCGTTCGCCCCGCGTGTCGATCGATTCGCCCCGCCTGAAGGGTTCGGTCTCGCTGCGCGGCGGCCGCGTCGACGACCTGACGATGAAGGACTACCGCGAGACGGTGCAGCCCGGCAGTCCGCTGATCGACCTGCTGTCGCCGTCGGAGACCGCGCGGCCCTACTTCGTGCAGTTCGGCTGGATCGCCGGCCCCGAGAACCGCGACGTGGCGATGCCCAAGGACGACACGCTGTGGCAGGCGGAGGGCACGGCCCTGACCGCCGAGCAGCCGCTGGCGCTGACGTGGGACAACGGCCAGGGCCTGGTCTTCCGGCGCACGATCGCCTTCGACGCCAACTTCCTGATGACGGTGACCGACCGGGTCGAGAACACCGGCACGGCACCCGTCTCGCTGCTGCCCTATGCGCTGACCAAGCGCTGGCCGACGCCCCACACCGAGGGCTTCTACATCCTGCATGAGGGGCTGATCGGCGTCACCGACGGGGTGCTGCGCGAAATCAGCTACTCCTCGATCAAGGACCAGAAGCTGGTCGAGCAGAAGACGACCGGCGGCTGGCTCGGCTTCACCGACAAATACTGGCTGGTCTCGCTGATTCCCGACCCGGCCGACGCGGTCAGCAGCCGCTTCACCTACGAGCGGCGCGGCACCGACGACGCCTACCAGGCCGATTATCTGGGGGCCACGCGCAGCCTGGCGCCCGGCGCCAGCGCCGAGACGACGCACCGGGTGTTCGCTGGCGCCAAGGAGGTCCATCTCCTCGACGACTATCGCGACCGGCTGGGCATCGCCCGCTTCGACCGCGCCATCGACTTCGGCTGGTTCTATTTCCTGACCAAGCCGATCTTCTACGTCATCGACTATTTCTACCGCTGGCTCGGCAATTTCGGCCTGGCGATCCTGCTGCTGACGGTCCTCATCAAGGCGGCTTTCTTCCCGCTCGCCAACAAGTCCTATCGCGCCATGAGCAAGCTGAAGCTGCTCCAGCCGAAGATGCTGGAACTGCGCGAGAAGTACGGCGAGGACAAGCAGCGCCTGAACCAGGAGATGATGCAGCTCTACCGCAAGGAGGGGGCGAACCCCGCCTCGGGCTGCCTGCCGATCGTCGTCCAGATCCCGGTCTTCTTCGCGCTCTACAAGGTGCTGTTCGTCACCATCGAGATGCGGCACGCGCCGTTCTATGGCTGGATCCGCGACCTGTCGGCGCCGGACCCGACGACGCTGTTCAACCTCTTCGGCCTCATCCCCTGGACGCCGCCGCACATCCTGATGATCGGCGCCTGGCCCATCATCATGGGCGTGACGATGTTCCTGCAGCAGAAGCTGAACCCGCAGCCGCCGGACCCCATCCAGGCCAAGGTGTTCATGATCCTGCCGTTCCTGTTCACCTACCTGCTGGCGGCCTTCCCGGCCGGCCTGGTGATCTACTGGGCGTGGAACAACCTGCTCTCGATCCTGCAGCAGTGGCTGATCATGCGCCGCGCCGGGGCTGCCTGAGCCATGGAGGAAGCCCGCCCCGCGATCCCGGAGACGCCCGAACTCGACGCAGCCGCGATCGAGGCCGGGCGCCTCCTCTTCGCCCAGGAGTGCGGGTTCTTCTGGGCGGCGACCAATCCGGGCGACCTGCCGCCCTTCGATCTGCCGGAGATCGCGTTCCTCGGCCGCTCGAACGTCGGCAAGTCGAGCCTGATCAACGCCCTGACCGGGCGCAATTCGCTGGCCCGGATCTCCAACACGCCGGGCCGCACCCGCCAGCTCAACTTCTTCCGGCTGGGCACGCGCCTGAACCTGATCGACATGCCGGGCTATGGCTATGCCAAGGTCTCGCGCACCGAGGTGGCGGCCTGGATCAAGGTGATCGACGCCTATCTGCGCGGCCGGCCGACGCTGCGCCGGCTCTGCCTGCTGATCGATGCCCGGCACGGGTTGAAGGACAGCGACCGGAGCTGGATGAAGATGCTGGATGCGGCCGCCGTCTCCTATCAGATCGTCCTGACCAAGACCGACGAGCCATCCCGCGGCGAGCTGGATGCGATCCGCGCCAAGGTCGCGCGCGAGGCCAAGACCCACGTCGCCGCCCACCCGGTGATCGTCGAGACGAGCGCCCGCGACGGCCGCGGCATCCCCGAGCTCAGGGCCATCCTGACAGCCCTGGCCGATCCGGCCTGACCGCCGCCCGCCCGAGCGGGTTACCGGCTGGAAGACAGGGGGCGTGCGCGGCCGGCGTTTCGACGGGCGCGACTGGACGGTGGCCCCGCCGGCCTGAGGGCGCACGGGGAATCTCCCGCTTTGGCGCCGGGGGCTATTCGGATACAGTCCCGGCCCTTTTACCTGCCTCCGCCTGATCCCGGGGAACCCGACCGATGACCGCTGCCGACATTTCCCGCGCCGAGTGGCTCGCCAAGGCGTCGACCCTGTCCGAAGCGCTGCCCTACATGCGCCGCTATGCCGGCAAGACCTTCGTCGTGAAATATGGCGGCCATGCCATGGGCGACGAGACGGTGGCCGAGCTGTTCGCGCGCAACATCGTCCTGCTGCGGCAAGTCGGCATCAACCCGGTGGTGGTGCATGGCGGCGGCCCGCAGATCGGCGCCATGCTGGCCCGCCTGAAGATCAAGAGCGAGTTCATCGACGGGCTGCGCGTGACGGACCGCGAGACGGTCGAGATCGTCGAGATGGTCCTGTCGGGCGCCATCAACAAGCAGCTTACCGCGATGGTGAACGGCGCCGGCGGCGTGGCCGTCGGCCTGTCGGGCAAGGATGGTGGCCTGATCCGGGCCGAGAAGCTGACCCGCACCAGGCGCGATCCCGAAAGCAACATCGAGAAGGTGCTGGACCTGGGCTTCGTGGGCGAGCCCAAGGTCATCGACGTGTCGATCATCCGCGCGCTCGAGAAGTCAGGCATCATCCCGATCATCGCGCCGATCGGGCTGGGGCCGAACGGCGAGACTTTCAATATCAATGCCGACACGGTGGCCGGCGCCGTCGCCGCCGCCCTGAAGGCGACGCGCCTGCTGCTGCTCACCGATGTGTCGGGCGTGAAGGACAAGGCCGGCGACCTGATGCCGGAACTGACCGATGGCGACGTGCGCCGGCTGATCGCCGACGGCACCATCACCGGCGGCATGATCCCCAAGGTCGAGACCTGCCTGGAAGCGGTCGACGGCGGGGTTGAGGCGGCCGTGATCCTGGACGGGCGCGTGCCCAATTCGGTCCTGCTGGAGATCTTCACCGAGCATGGCGTCGGCACGCTCATCCGTCGCGAAGCCGCCTGAGCCGCGCGGCCGGGTTGGGTTCGACGTGACGGCCGGCCCGCGCCGCGCCGTCCTCTTCGATGTCGGCGGGCCGCTTGACCAGGAGACGGCCTTCGAGCAGCGGATCGACGGCGTTATCCTGGCGGCCCTGGCCGCCGAGGGGTGCCGGCTCGATCCGGGCGCATACGACCGGCTGTGCGGAGCGGCGGTCGCCAGCTTCGCGCCCAACCTCTACGAGGCGGTGGTCTGGTCGGCGCTGGGCGGCGACCGGGATGCCTGCGGTCGCGCGATGGTGGCGGTTGCCGGGCGGATGGCGGCCGACCCGCCGGCCTTCGAATTGCGGCCGGGCATGGCCGATCTGCTGGCCGGCCTGCATGGCCGGGGCGTGCGCCTCGGCCTGGTCGCCAACCAGCCGGCCAGTGCGCTGGAAAGGCTGGCGGCGGGGGGACTGGCGCCGTACTTCGACCATTTCGCGGTCAGCGGCACGAACGGGTTCCGCAAGCCGGACGTGCGCGCGTTCCTGGCGGCCGCGACCGCGCTGGCAGTGGCGCCGGCTGAGTGCGTCATGGTCGGCGACCGCATCGACAACGACATTGCGCCGGCCCGCCTGCTCGGCATGGCGGCCGTGCGGCTGCGGACCGGGCGCCATGCGGGCCAGCGGCCGCGCAGCCTGCGCGAGGTGCCCGACGCGGACGTGGCGGACGTGCCGGGGCTGGCGCTGGCGATCGACCGGCTGCTCGCCGGCTGACGCCGGCCGGTGCTAACGGCGGCCGAGGCGCGCGCCCAGGTCGACCAGATAGGCCACGACGAAGAGGATCAGGAACAGCTCCAGCCCTTCGCGCAGGCTGCGGAAGACCGGCGCGCCGCTGTCCGCGCCCGGCAGGTTGGCGACCAGCCGCTCGGCGATGCGCAGGCCGAAGGCGATGACCGCACTGGGCCACAAGGCGGCCGATGGCCAGATCCAGTGCAGCGGCGTCCGCCGGATCCAGCCGTCACGACCGCCGAGCAAGACCCACAGCGGCCACAGGATTCCGGTCGCCAGGACCGCCAGGCTCAGCACCGTCTTGGGCAGGTCCTCGCTCCACTTGGCGTAGTTGTGGAAGTTGGTCTCGTTCTGGGTGTTGACGGCGCCGATCCATTCCGGCGTTTCCCAGAAGAACCATTGCTGGCCCCAGCTCACCTCCTCGGCCGCGATGAAGGCGAGGCCGACGACGAAGCAGCCGGCCCACACCGGCAGCCAGGGGCGGGGCACCCCCGGATGCCGCATGATGGCCACCGCCGGCACGAGGCCGGCCAGCGCGATCAGGGCCGACGCATTCTCGACGATGCCCTGCTCGCTGGCGATCAGCAGGGCATAGGCGCCGGGGATGGGGGCGGCCGCCAGCCCGGCCAGGACAAGGACGGCCAGCACCACCACCGGCGCCAGGACATGGCGGCGAAGATAGGCAGGCTGTGGCGCGACCTCGTCGCCCGGCCGGCCGGCCAGGGCGAGACGCTGCTGCAGGGACGCAAGCATCTCGGGCGGAACTCCGAATGAACCTGTTTGCCCCGATTGTAACGCCGTCGTCACCGGATGGTAGCCAAAGTGCCCTTTCCTCAGCTTGCGGACGGGGCCGCGCGGCGCCGACGCAACAGTTTCGCGCGGGGGTCGGACAGGCGCCGCGCCAGCCAACCGGCTGTTTCGCCCACCCGCGTCAGCGCCTCGTCGCGCACCAGCTTGGCGCCCTCGGGATGGCGGGCCAGGGTCAGGCGGCGGTCGTGGAACTGTTCCAGCTCGCTGCGATGACCGACGCTGATGACCGCGCTGTCGGGCAGTTGCTCGATCAGCCGGCGCAGCATCAGGTCCTGGGTGCGGGTGTCGAGGGCCGCGGTCGCCTCGTCCATGATGATGATGTCAGGGCGCAGCAGGAACATGCGGGCGAACGCGATGCGCTGCTTCTCGCCGCCGGACAGGATGCGATCCCAATCGTCGTCGTCATGCAAGCGGTCGACGAGATGGCCCAGCTCGGCCATCTCCAGCGCCGCCCGCAGCGCGTCGTCCTCGACGGCGTCCGGCGCCTGGGGATAGGCGGTGATGCGCTTCAGCGAACCGATGGGCAGATAGGGACGCTGGGGCATGAAGAAGAGGCGGGCACCCTTGCGCACCCGGACCTCGCCTCCGCCCCAGGGCCACAGCCCGGCGACGGCCCGCAGCAGCGTGCTCTTGCCGCTGCCGGATTCGCCGACGACCAGCACCCGCTCGCCGCGGTCGATGCCGAAATCGGTCTCGGCCACGACCCCGGTGCCGTCGTCGAGGGTGACCGAGACGTCCTTCAGGTGCAGGGCCGGGCCGTCATCCTCGGTATGGACGATCTGGCCCATCGTGCCCGGCGCCTCCGCATGCTCCAGCACGTCGAGCGAGCGCAGCAGCGAGCCGACGCGCAGCGCCGATGCCTTCCAGTCGGCCAGGCGCGGATAGTTGTCGACCAGCCAGTTGAAGGCGGCCTGCACCGCCATGAAGGCGGTCGCCGCCTGCATCACGTCACCCAGCGACATGCTGCCGGCCAGGTACTTGGGCGCGCACAGCAGCAGCGGCACGGTCGGCGCCAGGAGTGTGTTGGTCTGCGAGATGGAGGTCGTGCGCATGTACTGGCCGCAAAGGGCCACCCAGGCGCCGCGGATGCTGTCGAGGCGGCGGCCCAGGGCCTCGCGCTCCTCGGCCTCGCCGCCCAGCAGCGCAATGCTTTCGCCGTTCTCGCGCAGGCGCACGGCGAAGTAGCGGAAATCGGCCTCGACCTTGTTCTTGTGCTCGGCCACCGTGACGAAGCGCCGGCCGACCACCAGCATCGCGCCCGTCGTCATCGACGAATAGACGATGGCCGCGATCACCAGGTAGCCCGGGATCTCGTAGCCGCTGACGCCGATGCCGCCGCCGACCCGCCACAGAACGGTGATGAAGGTGATGGCGCCGACCACCGCCGACAGCAGGCCGACCGCGAAATCGACCGGGGCGTCGGTGGCGACGCGGGCATCGTCGGCGATGCGCAGCTCGGGATTGTCGTGGTCGCCCGCCATCAGGTTGATGCGGTAGTAGCGGCCGTTCCAGAACCAGTGGTCGAGCAGGCCGTTGGAGACGTGGCGCCGCCAGTTGATGTGGGTGAAGAACCGCCCGCCGACGCCGATCACGGCCAGGGTCACGGCCGCCGCCGCCAGGCCCGCCAGCAGCAGGCACTGCGCCCACACCGTGCTGCCGTCGCGACGCTCCAGGGCGTCGAAGAATTCCCGATTCCAGACGGTGATCTGGTACTGGATGGCGATCTGGCCCAGCACGATCAGGACTAGGCCGATCGTCAGCGACCAGGCCAGCAGCGCACTCGGGCCGCGCCAGAAGCCCAGCGCCGCCTGCCAGAAGCGGAGCATGACCAGGCGGCGTTCCTCTTCGCCTGCCGGTGCCGACAACGTCTTCGCCATGACCTGAATTTCCCCGAAGCCGCTGGGGCCAGGGCATCGCCAAGGATGCTCGCCGGCGGTCCGCCGCGGCCGGACGGACCCGACCGCGACAACGCCGGACTTGCGCGGTGGTTGCATGGGCTCTGCACCACCGCGGTTGCGTTCGGCGCACGGTCCGCTTGCCTAGGCCGGTCGCCGGATGCAAGGTCTGCGGCGCCCCCCACGGCCCGAGGCCCAAGAACCATGAACGAAGCTCCCCTGTCCGCCGTCGCCGCCGCGACCGCCCTCAATCCCGTGCTGGTGGAAGTGACCCGCGGCACCGTCGTCGAAAGCCGCCATCGCGGCTCCATCGCCGTCGTCGATGCCGCCGGCCGGGTCCTGCACCAGGCGGGCGACGTGGCCCAGGCGGTCTACCCGCGGTCGGCCATCAAGCCGTTGCAGGCGCTGCTGCTGGTGGAATCGGGCGCGGCCGACCGCTTCGGCCTGGGCGACAAGGAACTGGCGCTGGCCTGCGCCTCCCATCGCGGCGAGAGCGTGCATACCGAGGCCGTGGCCGCCTGGCTCGGCCGCGTCGGCCTGTCGCCGGGCGATCTCGAATGCGGCGCCCACCTGCCCTACGACCCCAAGACCATGGAAGCGCTGCTGCGCGCGGATGGCCAGGCGACGACCCTGCACAACAATTGCTCGGGCAAGCATTCGGGCTTCGTCACCACGGCCCTGCACATGGGCCTGCCGCTGAAGGGCTACATCCGGCCCGAGCATCCCTTGCAGCAGAAGCTCTACCAGACGATCGAGGAGATGGGCGGGGAGTCGCTGGCCGACACCGGCCGCGGCGCCGACGGCTGCGGCATTCCGGTCTTCGGCGTGCCCCTGCGCGCGCTGGCGCGGGCCTTCGCCCGGCTCGACGACACGACCGGCCTGGCGCCCGAACGGGCGGCGGCGGCGGCCCGCATCCTGAAGGCGATGGCGGCCGAGCCGGTGATGGTCAGCGGCCACGGCAACTTCGTCACCCGGGTGATGGAGGTGGCGGGCGACACGGTGCGGCTGAAGAGTGGCGCCGAGGGCGTCTATTGCGCCCTGCTGGTCGGGCGCGGCATCGGCATCACGGTCAAGATCGACGACGGCACCGGCCGTGCGGCCGAGGTGGCGATGGCGGCCGCCCTGCAACGGCTGGGCGCCTTCTCGCCGGCCCAGGAAGCGGCCCTCTCGGCCTTCCTGGAAGTGCCGATCCGCAACGTGGCCGGCCGGGACGTGGGCGTCGTCCGCTCCGCCGGCCAGCCCTTCTGATAAACGAGCCGTTCTGACGCCAAGACCCGTCCTGACGCGAAGGGGTACTGCCATGCGCGCCGTCCGCTGCCACGCCTATGGCGATCTCGCCAACCTGTCGGTCGACGAGGTCCCGGTACCCGATCCCGGGCCGGGCCAGGTCCGCGTCGCGGTCCACGCCGTCGGCATCAACTTCGCCGATGGGCTGATGGTACTGGGCCAGTACCAGGAGAAGCCGCCGCTGCCGTTCGTCCCCGGCCTGGAAGCGGCCGGCATCGTCGAGGCGTGCGGCGAGGGCGTGACCCGGGTGCGCCCGGGCGACCGGGTGGCGGCTCTGGTCGATACCGGCGCCTATGCCGAATATCTGGTGGCGCCCGAGGATCGCCTGTTCCCCGTGCCGGACGGCATGGACCTGGTGACGGCGGCCTCCTTCCCGGTCGTCTACGGCACCTCGCATGTGGCGCTCGACCGGCGGGCCCGGCTGCAGCCGGGTGAGACGCTGCTGGTCCATGGGGCCGCCGGCGGCGTCGGCCTGACGGCGGTCGAGATCGGCCGGGCCATGGGGGCGACGGTGATCGCCTCGGCGTCCAGCCCCGAGAAGCTGGCGGTGGCCGCCCTGCACGGGGCCGGGCACCTGATCGACTACAGCCACGAGGACCTGCGGGCACGCGTGCGCGAAATCACCGACGGCCGCGGCGCCGACGTGATCTACGATCCGGTCGGCGGCGATGTGTTCGACACCTCGCTGCGCTGCATCGCCTGGGAAGGGCGGCTGATCGTCATCGGCTTCGCTTCCGGCCGCATTCCCCAGGCCCCGGCCAACATCCTGTTGGTGAAGAACATCTCGGTCATTGGCCTCTTCTGGGGGGCCTATCGCCAGCGTGACCCGCAGGTCGTGCGCGACAGCCTGGACACCCTCTTCGGCTGGTATGGCGAAGGCAAGTTGAAGCCGCACATCTCGCACCGTCTCGACTTGGCCGAGGCTGCGGCCGGCATCGGCCTGCTGCGCGACCGGCAGTCGACCGGCAAGGTCGTGCTGACGACCGGTCGCACGGAATAATGGCCGACCCCGTCCAGGCGCAGTACCAGGCCTATCCCTATCCCGCGCGCGACCCGGCGGACGAGCGCCGGCGCCTGATCACCGGGTCGCCCAGCCACCTGCTGGAGATCGACCACTATATCTACGGCGCTCGCCGCGATCCGGCCTGGCCGTTCCGGGTGCTGTTCGCCGGCGGCGGCACCGGCGACGGCGCCATCATGCTGGCCCAGCAACTGGCCGATCGCGGCCAGCCGGCCGAGATCGTCCACCTGGACCTGTCCGCGGCATCGCGGCGGGTGGCGGAAGCGCGCGCCCGGGTTCGCGGGCTGGCCAACATCCGCTTCGAAACCGGCTCGCTGCTGGATGCCGGCACGCTCGGCCGCTTCGACTATGTCGACTGCTGCGGCGTGCTCCACCACCTCGAAGACCCCGAGGCGGGGCTGCGCGCGCTGGCCGGCGCGCTGGCGCCGGGCGGCGGCGTCGGCATCATGGTCTATGGCGAGCTGGGCCGGTCGGGCGTCTACGAGACGCAGGACCTGCTGCGCCGGCTGCCCCGCCCGCCCGCCCGGCGGCCGAGCGCGTGGCACTGGCCCGGCACCTGGTGCGCGCCCTGCCGGAAACCAACCTGCTGCGCCGCAACCCGCTGCTGGGCGACCATCTGTCGAGCGATGCCGGGCTGTTCGACCTGCTGCTGCATGCGCGCGACCGCGCCTACCGCGTGCCGGGCGTGCTGGCGCTGCTGGCCGCGGCCGGCCTGCGCCTGGTCAGCTTTATCGAGCCGATCCGCTACCGGCCGGAGACCTGGACGTCGGACCCTGCGGTCCGTCGGCGCCTGGGCGAGATGGACGAGCCCGACCGCATGGCCGCGGCCGAGCTGCTGTCGTCGGCAATGAAGGTGCATATCGCCTACGCCGTCGCGGCCGATCGCCGTGAGGATACCCAGGCCCGGCCGACGCCGTCGGCCATCCCGGTGCTGCGCGACCTCGATCCCCAGGCGCTGGCGCGGACGCTGAAGCCGGGGGTGCCGCTGACCGTGCGATTCGACGGGCAACCGCTGGCGCTGCCCTTGCCGGCGCTGGCCGGCCCCATCGTCGCCCGCTGCGACGGGCGTCGCACCGTGGCTGACATCCAGAATGATCTGCGGGAAACGGTCGACCGCCGGCTCGACGACCGCGCGTTCCAGGCAGCGTTCGCGCCGACCTACGCGGCATTGAACGGCATCAACCGGATGCTGATATCGGGCTACGGCGCGGAGCGCACCGGGATCGTCGGAATCTGAAAGAACGAACGGCCGGACGGGGGGACCGTCCGGCCGTTCCTGGGCGGCCGCGGGAACGGGTGGGGGCCGGCCGCGCCAGAAGTCAGCCGCGCCAGAAGGGCTTGTCGTGCTCGCCCAGGGCCTGCGACCGGGTCAGGCCGAGGTCGCGCAGCATGCGGTCGTCCATCTGCGCCAGATGGACACGCTGGCGATAGCGGTCGTTCCAGTCGACGAGGCCGGCGAACAGCCGGGTCAGCAGGTTCCCCGGACGGATGGCCAGGGTGCCGACGGACGGCGCGAGGCCAGGACCGCGAGCCGGGCTCAGGGAAGGGGAAGCCATAGTGGGGTACTCCATCGCTCTTCGGACGTCATCGGAGCCGGTCCAGACGACCCGTCGTGCCCACCCCTGCGCGGGGTGGTCCGCGAGGATTAGGATAAGAAGGGCTGGGCCGGGAAGTTCCGTACATCTTTCATATGACTTGAAATAATGGTGATTTTGCGGAAGAACAAACGATGAATTTTCATGCGAACGATCAATTGAGCTAATCCATCATGCGCCGGGAACTGCCACCGCTGAATGCGCTCCGGGCCTTCGAGGCGGCGGGCCGCCTGCTCAGCTTCACGCGGGCCGCCGACGAACTGGCCGTGACCCAGGCCGCCGTCAGCCACCAGATCAAGAGCCTGGAGGAATGGCTGGGGGTGCTGCTGTTCCACCGCATGCCGCGCCGTCTGGCCCTGACCGATGCGGGGCGCGAGCTGCTGGTTTCCATCCGCGATGCCTTCGATCGCATCGAGGGATCGGTCGCCCGCGCCAGGCGCGACGATGGCGGCGGGCCGTTGACGGTGACGGTCGTGCCGTCCTTTGCCGCCAAGTGGCTGGTGCCGCGGCTTGGCCGCTTCCAGGCGGAGCATCCCGACATCGAGGTGCGAATCGCTGCCGACACCCGCCTGTCGAGTTTCGACGACGGGGTCGACGTGGCGATCCGGGCCGGCCGCGGCCATTGGCCGGGGCTGGTGTGCGAGCGGCTGATGAGCGAGGCGCTCTATCCCGTGTGCAGCCCGCGGCTACTGGCCGGGGCGCTGCCCCTGTGCGAGCCCCAGGACCTGCGCCACCACACCCTGCTGCATGACGATTTCGAGCATGACTGGCGGATGTGGCTGCATGCCGCCGGCGTCGACGGGGTCGACTGGCGGCGCGGCCCGCGCTTCAGCGATTCCAGCATGGTGGTGCAGGCGGCGGTGGAAGGGCAGGGGATCGCCCTGGCGCGCAGCGCGTTGGCCCAGGAGGACCTGAAGGCGGGGCGGCTGGTGCGGCCGTTCCGAATCGATATCGCGAGCGATCTTGCCTACTACATCGTCTGCCCGGCGGCGCACACGGGCCGAGCAAAAGTGCGGGCCTTCCGCGACTGGTTGATGCGCGAGGCGGCCGCGGCCTAATCTCTGCAGTGAACCAGCGGGCGGTATGGACAGTGGAGAGCGCTACCCTGAATGGACCGTAAATCCCAACTGCTGGTCTACGGTCGTGAGGACCGTCTGCCGCCGCATCGCCTTGCCGCCTTGGCATTTCAGCACCTGATCCTGCTCCTGATGTTCCTGGTCTACCCGGTCATGGTGGGCCGGGGCCTTGGCCTGTCCGACCAGGCCGAGCTGCCGTTCCTGACCATGGCCATCCTGGCGATCGGGCTCGGCACCGTCGTCCAGTCGCTGCCCGCACCCTGGGGCAGCGGCCATCTGCACGTGCACCAGCCCTCGCCCATCTTCCTGCCGCTGGCCTTGCAGACGTTGCCGTTCGGCGGGCTGGCGGCACTGGCCCCGCTCGTCGTCGTCGCCGGGGTGACGCAACTGGCGCTGGCGCGCAGCCTGCGCTGGCTTCGCCGTGCCTTCCCGCCGGAGGTGATCGGCATCGTCGTCATCCTGCTCGGCCTGTCGCTGGTGCCGGGGGCGCTCGAGCGGTGCCTGGAAGAGGACGGGCGCGGCGAGGCCGGCATCGGCCCGATGGTGGCCGGGGTGACGCTGGCCATCATCGTCGGCACGGCGATCTATGGCCGCGGTCCCTGGCGCCTGTTCAGCCTGATGATCGGCACGGGTGCCGGCATCGGCCTGTCGATCGCGTTCGGCCTGTTCTCGCCGGGCGACCTGCGGCGTCTGGCGGATACGCCGGTGTTCGCCCTGCCGCGGATTGCCTTCGATGGCTGGATCTTCAACTGGAACCTGCTGCCGCTGGTGCTGCTGATCGCCTGCGTGCACACGCTGGATGCGATGGGGGCCCATGTCAGCGCCCAGAAGCTGGCCGACGCCGACTGGCAGCGCACCGATACCGCGACGGCCGAGCGCGCGATCCGCGCCGTGGGCGGCGGCAATATCCTGGCCGGGCTGCTGGGCGGCTATCCCGCGGGCCTGTCTTCGTCCAGCGTCGGGCTCTCCTTCACCAGCGGGGCGGTGGCGTGGCGCATCGGCGTGCTGACCGGCCTTCTTGGCATGGCCTGCGCCTTCATTCCCAAGATCGCGATGTTCCTGGCGATCCTGCCCGAGCCGGTGGTGGGGGCCATCGTCCTGAACGCGGCCGCCTTCATGATCGCGGCGGGGATGGAGCTGGTCTTCTCGCGCATGCTCAACACCCGGCGGATCTTCATGGTCGGCCTGTCGATCATCGCCGGCATGGCGGCCCTGCTGCGACCGGAACTGGCCCTGTCGGCGCCGGACTGGCTGAAGCCGGTCATGGGCTCGCCGCTGTTCGTGGGCTCGCTGGTCGCGGTCGGGCTGAACCTGCTGTTCCGCATCGGCATCTCGGAGCAGGAGCGGCTGGACCTGACGGCGGAAGACCCGCTGCCGATCCGCCTGCGCGACTTCTTCGAGCGCAAGGGCCAGCAATGGGGCCTGCGCCGGACGCTGGTAGACCATGCCCAACTCGGCACCATGCAGGCGGTCGAGACGCTGTTCGAATCGGGAATACTGGCAGCACCCGGGGTCCAGGTGTCCCTGCGCTACGACGACCTGCACCTGGATGTCGTCATTGCCTATGCGGGCGAGCCGCTGCCGATCGGCGCCCCCCGGCCGACGCCGGACGAACTGATGGAAGACGATGCCGCCCTGCTGAAGATGACCGCCCACATCGTGGCCGGCCTGGCGGACGGCTGCCGGCTCCGCACCGACGGAACCGGCAACCGGCTGGAACTGCGCTTCGAGTCCTGACGCCGTCAGGCAAGCAGGGGGGCCATCCGGTCCATCGCCTTGTGCAGGCGCTCCGGTGCGCTGGCGAAGCACAGGCGCAAATAGCCCTCGCCGCCCGCGCCGAAGGCGATGCCGGGCGCGATGCCGACCTTGGATTCGCGCACCAGCCGCTTGGCGAACTCCAGGCTGTCGTCCATCCCGTCAACCGCGAAGAAGGCATAGAAGGCCGCGTCCGGGCGGGCGATGCGCACGCGCGGGAAGCGCGACAGGCCCTGCAGCACCACCTCGCGCCCGACGCGGCAGCGCTCCACCATCTGGGCCAGGAATTCCTCGCCCTCGTTGATCGCGGCCAGCGCGCCATGCTGCAGGAAGGCGGGCGAGCCCGAGGTGTTGAACTGCGTCAGCTTGGCCAGCAGGTCGCCGAAATTGTCGGGCGAGGTGATCCAGCCCAGCCGCCAGCCGGTCATCGCCCACGGCTTGGAGAAGCTCTGGACCACGATCAGCGGGTCGTCCGGGCCGGCATGCTCCAGGAACGAGGGGGCGACCGGCCGGTCGTAGACGATGCGCGCATAGACCTCGTCGGCGACCAGCCAGATCCGCCGCGCGCGGCAGAAGTCCAGCAGCGCCTTCTGCATTTCCGACGGCATGGTCCAGCCGGTCGGGTTGTTGGGCGTGTTGACGAAGATGAGGCGGGTCCGATCGTCGACGGCCGCGAACAGGCGGTCGAGGTCGAGGCTCCAGCTTGAGCCGTCGAAGGTGAGGTCGACCATCCGCGGCTCGCCCTGCTGGATCTCGACGCAGGAGACGATGTTGGGCCAGATCGGGCCGATGATGACGGCATTGTCGCCGGGGCCAACCAGCGCCTGGCAGGTCAGCAGGATCGCCTGCATGCCCGAGCCCGAGACGGTGATCCGCTCCGGCCCGCAGTCGATGCCGTAGACGCGCTGCGTATAGGCGGCGATCGCGTCGCGCAACTCGGGGATGCCGCGCTGCCACGTATAGAAGGTCTCGCCCGCCTGCAGGGCCTTGGTGGCGGCCGCGTTGATGAAGTCGGGCGTCGTCAGGTCGCCCTCGCCGAACCACAGCGGGATGACGTCCGGGTCGCCGCGCCCGACCATCGCCACCTCGCCGATCTTGGAGCTGGGAAGGATGCCGGCGGCCGGACGCACCGGGGCCGCGAAGGACAGGCGGTCGGCGAGCGAGGCGGTCTGGTCGGTCATTGGCGATGCCCTCGTGGGGAAGCGGCGGCGGAAACGGCCGGCAATCTCGCAAAGGCCTGCCGCAGAGGCAACGTTAATCCCGGAGGAGTGGTGGGCGCCGGGGAACCGGACGTTGGGGAACCGGACGTTGGGGAACCGGGCGCCGGGGAACCGCACGGGGGCAGGGTCGTTGCGATATGGCGCGGCTTCGGCCTTCCCCTTCATCCGATTTCATGCTTTGCAAAGCGCATGTGGCTCGACGATCCCGATATCGACCTGCGGTGGATTCTGTCCGCCGACATTCTCCACCTGCAGCGCGCCTGCGAGCGCAGCGGCGTGCCGCTGACCGTCTTTCGGCCCGACCAGTCGGAGAATTCCCGCCTGACGCTGACCGATCGCACGGCGACCGTCGTGCATCCCAGCCGGGACTGCCCCAGCTCGCGGGAGTTCATGGTGCTGGTGGCCCACCTGCTGGTGTCGGCCCAGCCCTTCAGCTTCCAGGTGGCCGGATTCGACCATCGCGACCGCTCGCTGCGCGGCATGCTGCGCCTCAACCCCAGCATCGCGCCCGCGACCCTGCGCATCCTGACCGATATCGGCATGAGCCAGGAGCGCGAAGCCTATGAGGACATCTCGCACCGGATCGAGGAGGCGTTCGCCGCCCTGAAGCGGCAGATCAGCCACTCCCCGATCATTCTCGAGGACGACTGAACGCCTCAGTCGGCCAACGCTCTCAGTCTGCCAGCGCTCTCAATCTGCCAGCCACGCTTCCCGGTTGGCATCGACGAAGGCGTCGTCGTTCAATTCGGGATATGCCGCCAGCACGCGGTCGATCTCGGCCGCCTGGCCGGGGCTCAGCGTCTCGTCCGGGTCCAGGCACCAGGTGCCGGCCATCAGCCCCTGGCGGCGCAGCACCTCGTGGCAGCCGGGGATGCAGCCGCGGAAATCATGGGCGACGTCGAAGAAGGCTGCGTTGGCGTCCGTCACCATCGAATCGAGCGCCAGCAGGTCGGGCGGGATCGGGCCGGCGGCGACGGCTGCCTGGATGCGGGCCAGTTGCTCGACCGCGCGCCTGGTCCATACGCTCCAATGGCCGAGCAGCCCGCCGCGGATGCGCAGGGTCAGGCTGTCGTCGCCGCGGCGCACCACGAAGGGCGTCAGCAGGTCCAGCACGATATGGTCGTCGTTGCCGGTATAGAGCGTGATGCGGTCCTCGGCCCGGGCGTCGGCCACGCCGCGGATGACGTCCAGCGTGCGATAGCGGTTGAACGGCGCCATCTTGATGGCGACGACGTTCTCGATCTCGGCGAAGCGGCGCCAGAAATCGGCCGACAGGATCAGGCCGCCGGCTGCCGGCTGCAGGTAGAACCCCATGATGGGGATTTCGGCGGCGATCCGTCGGCAATGCTCCAGCACCTCGTCCTCGCTGGCGCCGCGCCAGGCGCCCAGCCCCAGCAGGCCGGCGTGGTAGCCGAGGTCGCGGACGATGGCGGCCTCGCGCAGGGCCTGGTCGGTGCGGCCGACGATGCCGCCCACCAGCACGAAGGGCCGGCCCGCCCCGGCCGCCACGTCGGCCGCCATGCGCAGGACGGGCTCATAGAGGCCGGTCTCGCGGATCGCGAACTGGGTCGAATGCACGCCGACCGCCATGCCGCCCGAACCCGAAGCCAGATAGTAGCGCGACAGCGCGCGCTGGTGGCGGCGGTCGAGCCGGCGGTCGGCATCCAGGGCCAGCGGATGGGCGGGGATGACGGTGCCGGCTCGCAGCAATGCCAGGGTCGCGGGGTCGATGTCCTGCCAGCGTTTCGGCATCCTGCCTCCTTCCATTCGATTGGCCCGGGATGACGCCTGATGCGGCCGGGCGAAGTCAAGGCGGTCGGCTTGTCCAGGATTGGGTGGGATGCTTGCCGCCGGCCGCCCCGGGCTCTATTCTCGGGTGGGGAACGCCGGGCCGTTCGACCGCAAGTTGCGCCGCACCAATTGGTCGACGCGGGCTGCGGCCGGTGACGTCAACCGACGAGAGGAAGCGCCGATGTACCGTATTGCCTTGTCGATCATGGCCCTGGCCGTGGCGAGCGGGTCCGCCATGGCCCAGAACGCGAACTGGCCGAAATCCCTTACCCTGACCACGGCATCGCCGGGCGGCACCTTCGCCGTATATGGCCAGGGCGTGGCCGCCGTCATCAGCGACGTGGTCAAGGTCCCGACCTCGACGATGCAGACGCAAGGGCCCAACCAGAATGTCGTGCTGATCCAGCAGCGGCGGGCAGAGGTGGGGATGACCACCATGGGCCCGGCGTACGAGGCGTGGAACGGCACGCTCGTCATCAACAAGGACGTGAAGCACACCGACATCCGGGCGCTCTTCCCGATGTACGAGACGCCGTTCCATGTCGTCTCGATCCAGAAGTCGGGTGCCGCCGACGTCAAGTCCATGAAGGACCTGAACGGGAAGACCGTCGGGTTCGGGCCGGCGGCGGGCACGCCCGGCGTCTACATGACGCGCTGGTTCAAGGACCTTGGCATCAACGTCACGGCGCGCTTCGGCCAGGGCAACGACATGGCCTCGCAGCTGACCGACGGGCGGCTGGATGCCTTCGCCTTCGGCGCCGGCCTGCCGATCCCGGCCTTCAGCGAACTGGACACCACCCACAAGGTGAATTTCTTCGGCTACACCGATGACGAGGTAAAGCAGATCATGGAGAAGGCGCCCTACGTCGCCCCATTCACGATCAAGGCCGGCACCTACAAGCAGCAGACGGTCGACAACAAGACGGTCTCCATGTGGAACTTCGGCATCGCCCACAAGACGCTGCCCGAGGACCTGGCCTACGCCATCACCAAGGCGGTGCTGGAGAACAACCAGCGGATGGTGCAGACGCATTCGGCCGCAGTCGACACGCTGGCCAAGAACGCCACCACCAACCGCTTCCTGCCGTTCCACCCGGGGGCGGCGCGCTACTACAAGGAAATCGGCGTCGCCATCGACCCCGGGGCTGCCCCGCAGCCCTGAGGCGGCGCTTCGCGACACCAGACGATACTATCCAAGCCCTCCCGCGCATGCGGGAGGGCTTTTTCGCTTTTCCATGGCTGAGATGCAGCCTGGCCCGCCGATCGTGGGGGACGATCGGCGGGGGACCGGACAAGGCGAAGCCGGCAAGCAGGGACGGGGGCTACCAGTGAGCATGCATACGCACGAGACCCTGGCGACCGAGGACGCCGAACGGGCCGACAAGTTCGAATTCGGCGCCCGGACGCGGCGCTTCGATGGCTGGCGCCAGCACGCCTTCGTCGGCCTGTCGGCCGCCTACTGTCTCTTTCACATCGCCGTGCTGAATGTCGTGCCGCTGGACGAGTGGGTGTTCCGCACCATCCATGTGACCGTGGGCTCGGCGATCGCCTTCCTGCTCTACTCGGCGCGCTCGACCGGTGGCGGCGGCCGCGTGCCCTGGTACGACTGGCTGGCCATCCTGCTGTCGCTCGCCTGCTGTGCCTATATCTGGCTGAACGTCGACGAGCTGATCGGCCGTACCGGCGTGCTGCCGACCCAGATGGACGCGGTCGTCGCCGCGATCGGCACCGTCCTGGTGGTCGAGATCACCCGCAGAACGGCGGGGCTGGCCCTGCCGATCATCTGCCTGGTCTTCATCGCCTATGTCTTCGTGGGCCCGTGGCTGCCCGGAATCCTCAACTACCGCGGCTACGAGGTCGACCTGTTCTTCTCCTTCATCTACAGCATGGAGGGGATCTTCGGCATGACGACGGCGGCCTCGTCGCAATTCATCATCCTGTTCGTGGCCTTTGCGGCCTTCCTCCAGGCGTCGAAGACCGGGGAATATTTCATCAACCTGGCGATCGGTCTGTTCGGCGGGGTGCGTGGCGGTCCGGCCAAGGTCACCGTCGTCTCGGGCGTTCTGTTCGGCACCATATCGGGCAGTGCCGTTGCCAATGTCGTGGCCAGCGGCATGTTCTCGATCCCGATGATGCGCCGCGTCGGCTATTCCCGAACATCCGCGGCGGCCGTCGAGGCAACGTCCTCCACCGGCGGCCAGTTGGTGCCGCCGGTGATGGGGGCGGGCGCCTTCCTCATGGCCGAGATCACCGGCATCCCCTACACCGACATCGCGCTGGCGGCGCTCATCCCGGCCGGCCTGTTCTACGTCGCCAACTACGCCCATGTGGACATCGAGGCGATCAAGCAGAACATCCGCGGCCTGCCGCGGTCGGAATTGCCCTCCATCCCGCGCCTCCTGCGCCAGGCCTATCTGCTGGCCCCGCTGATCATCCTAATCTGGACCCTGCTGTCCGGCTTCTCGGTCATCCGGGCGGGCACGCTGGGCATCGTGGCGGCGATCGTCACCAGTTGGCTCAGCCGCGAGACGCGGATGGGCGTGGGGGCCACGATCCGCGCCTTGGACGACGCTACCCGGCAATCCCTCCAACTGGTGGCCGTCTGTGCCTGCGCGGGGATCATCGTCGGCGTGCTGGGCCTGACCGGGCTGGGCGGGCGGTTCTCGGCCATGATCCTGTCGATCGCCGGCGAGAGCCAGTTCCTGGCCCTCCTGTTCGCCATGCTGATCGCGCTCCTGCTCGGCATGGGCATGCCCACCACGGCGGCCTACGCGATAGCTGCGGCCGTCGTCGCCCCCGGCCTGCAGCAGATGGGCATTCCGCCGCTGGTCGCCCACCTGTTCATCTTCTACTACGCGGTGATATCGGCCATTACGCCGCCGGTTGCCCTGGCGTCCTTCGCCGCGGCCGCCCTGGCCGGATCGGACCCGTGGAAGACCTCGTTCGAATCCGTCCGCTACGGCGTGGGGGCCTTCGTCGTCCCGTTCATGTTCTTCTATCAGCCTGCCATCCTGCTCCAGGGCGACGCGCTGTCCATCGTCGTGGCCGTGATCACCGCGGTGCTGGGTGTCCTGAGCCTCGCCTTCGCCAGCGAGGCCTGGCTCGGCATGCCGCTCGGATGGCCGATGCGAGGACTCCTGCTGTGCGGCGGGCTGTTCCTGATGGGCGGAGCCTGGTGGGGCGACCTGGCAGGCGGCGCCATCCTGGTTTTCGCCTACGCGATGGCCCGCATTTATCGCAGCAAAAACGGGGGTTCCTGAGAATCTCGAAAAAAAGCGTCACAAACGTGTTGACGGGTCTCCGGCACCCCCTTATAAGCCGGCCTCCCAGACGGGCGGTGCCGAACGAGACCGGCGCCGGACGGAACGGGAAAGAGTTCTTGGACATCGTTGGAATAGAAGGAAGGGATGCGCGGGCGGCGGTGCCATGAGGGGTACTGCAACTGTCCTGCGTATCTTGAGAATAGACGCGTAGATCGGGAGCATGCTCTTGTATTTCTGGTCTGGTTCTTTGGGTCTTCGGGCTTGATGGATTGGATTGGGGATTGAACTTGAGAGTTTGATCCTGGCTCAGAACGAACGCTGGCGGCATGCCTAACACATGCAAGTCGAACGAATGGCTTCGGCCATTAGTGGCGCACGGGTGAGTAACGCGTGGGAATCTGCCCAGCAGTGGGGGATAACCTCGGGAAACTGAGGCTAATACCGCATACGCCCCTCGGGGGAAAGGCTTGCTGCTGCTGGAGGAGCCCGCGTCGGATTAGGTAGTTGGTGGGGTAACGGCCTACCAAGCCTGTGATCCGTAGCTGGTCTGAGAGGATGATCAGCCACACTGGGACTGAGACACGGCCCACTCCTACGGGAGGCAGCAGTGGGGAATATTGGACAATGGGCGCAAGCCTGATCCAGCAATGCCGCGTGAGTGATGAAGGCCTTCGGGTTGTAAAGCTCTTTCGCCCACGACGATGATGACGGTAGTGGGAGAAGAAGCCCCGGCTAACTTCGTGCCAGCAGCCGCGGTAATACGAAGGGGCTAGCGTTGTTCGG